>CALXJO010000104.1 GCA_944388645.1 uncultured Clostridia bacterium | reverse complement strand
AAGTGTCCCCAAAAACACCCAAAAATATTTTAGTCTTCATCTGAATCTATGTTTTTTAGTTCTTCTTTTTCTAGTTTTTCTAATGCTTCTAGCTCTTTTAGGTTTTCTAATTCTTCTGAGTCTAGTGTGTTTTCTGTGTTGTTTGAACTTTTTATTACTTTTACATCAGATGCTTTGTAATTTTTATATGTAGTAATATCTTCATTTTTAAATTGTACTTTTAGTGCTTCTTTTAATACTTCTACCCCAGATACTGTTCCTTCTCCATCTGGTGTTTTTACAAGCGAGCCTACTTTTGGAAGTCTTTTTAGCTTTTCTTCGTATACTTCTTGCTCATATTTTAAGCAACACATAAGTCTTCCACAGTTTCCAGATATTTTAGATGGGTTTAGTGAAGTACATTGCTCTTTTGCCATTTTTATAGATACTATGTCAAAGTTGTTTAAGAATGTGCAACAACAAAGTTCTCTTCCACATACTCCGTTTCCACCGATTTTCTTTACTTCGTCTCTTACTCCTATTTGTCTTAGCTCTATTCTTGTTTTGTAGATTGCTGCTAAGTCTTTTACAAGCTCTCTAAAGTCTATTCTTCCATCTGCTGTAAAGTAAAATATAATTTTGCTATTGTCAAATTTATATTCTACATCTATTAGGTTCATATCTAGGTTGTGTTTTTTTATTTTTTCTTTACATGTGTTAAATGCCTTTTTTTCTTTTTCTTTATTGTCTTCTAATTTCTTTAAGTCTTTTTTGTTTGCAAGTCTTATTACTTTTTTTAATGGAGTTGTTATTTTTTCTTCTGGCATTTCTCTTCTGGCAATGGCTACTTCTCCTACATCTTCGCCCATTGATGTTTCTACAACTACTTTGTCTTTTATTTTTAATTTTATATATCCTGGATCAAAAAAATATACTTTTCCTGGTTTTCTAAATCTAACTCCTACTATTGTTTTCATTAAATTCCTCCCATATTTTAAATAGCAAATTGTCTATGCTCATATCATAATTTGTATTTGAATTTAGTCTTTGTTTTGTTTCTTCTATTAATTTTATTGTGTTTAAGAATTTTTGTCTGTAGTCTTTTTCTTTGCTTATATGTAAGTATATTAAAACTGTCATGTAGTCTAATAAATCTTGTATTATTTCTTTTGATTCATATAGTATGTTAAAACAGTTCATCTCTTCTACTACATTTTTTAGCTTTCCGTCTATTAGCTTATTTGTAGCAAGTTCTAAACTATTATAATCATCTATATTTTCATTTATTTTTTCTAACTTTCCAATGCTTCCGCCACACATTTCTAATAAGTTTTGTGATGCTATATTTATTTGGTGTGCTCCTGCATATTTTGTTATGTCTTGTTTTGAAAGTCCTGTAAAGTTAATTCTTATGCATCTAGATTTAACTGTATTTAGTAGTTTATTTTCATTTGATGTAATTAGTATAATTACCATATATTCTGGTGGCTCTTCCAATGTTTTTAATAAGCTGTTTTGAGCCTCTTCTGTCATTTTTTCTACTTGGTCTATGATAAATACTTTTTTGTCAGATACTATAGGCTTTTGATATACTTTTTCTTGCATTTCTCTCATTTGTGCAATTTTTATTGAGTTTCCATCTGGAAATATTTCTAGAAAGTCTGGGTTATTGCCAGAATTGAATTTTATACAAGAGTCACATGTTGCACAGTTTTGGTTTTGTTTGTTTAAACATAAAATTTTTCTTGCAAATTCTTTAGCTATTAGTTTTTTGCCTATACCATCAATTCCAACAAACATATAACTGTGTGAAATTGTATTATTATCAATTATTTCTTGCAAATCTTGTTTTATTTTGTTATTACCTAAAATTTCATTAAAATTCAAGTTGTTTACTCCTTTTTTATTCTGCTTTTCCTACTGTTCCAAATTTGTCTAAAGGCCAAAATCTTAATACTACTGTTCCTTCTAGCTTTTCTATTGGCACACATCCAAAGCTTCTACAATCTACAGAGTTTTCTCTATTGTCTCCCATTGCAAATATATAACCTTCTGGTACTGTAATGTCTGTAAATGCTCCACCATTTCCTTCAGTTACCACATCATCTTGCAAGTATGCTGATTCGTCTAATTCTTGGTCATTTATATATACTTTTCCGTTTTCAATTTTTACATGGTCTCCTGGAAGTCCAATTACTCTTTTTATATAGCTTGTTTTTCCCCATTCTAGTACGTGATAAGTAAACTTAGAAAATATATTAGTAGGCTCATTTAAATATGTTGCAACAGGATTTCTTAAATCTGCTGTTTCTGGATTTACAGATGTTATTGTTGGTGCTTCAAATGTTATTATTTGTCCTCTTTCAGGTGTTTGGTTAAATGTTCTAGTTAATCTATTTAGTATTAGTCTCTCTCCTTGTTGTAATGTTGGATACATAGATTCCTTTTGTACAACTGTTGGAGTTCCAACAAAGTATCTTATAAGTAATGCAAGTATTACTGCTATTACAATACATTCTATCCATTCTAATATATTTTTTGTTCTATCACTCATTTAATTTACCTCTCTAATTCTGTTTTTTCATAGCTGGAATCCTTATTACGACTTCTGTTCCTTTACCATATTCGCTCTTTATGTCTATACTTCCATTGTTTTGTTCGATTATCTCTTTTGCTATAGATAATCCAAGTCCTGTTCCACCCATTTCTCTAGTACGTGCTTTATCTACTCTATAAAATCTTTCAAATATTCTTCCTAAGTCCTCTTTTGGAATTCCTATTCCATTATCTATTATTTTAATATATGCATCATTATAAACAAATCCAACATATATTTTTATGCTTCCATGCTCTTCTGTATATTTTATTGCATTTGATAATACATTTAATATAACTCTTTCTATTCCTGCTTTGTCTGCTTTAATCGGTGGTACGTCTGCTGTTACGTAACATTCAACATTTTGTTTTTTCTTCTCTATTTCTATTTTTAATTTTTCCTGACATTTTTTTGCAAGCTCACCTAAGTCAAATTCTGTTACTTCTTTTTGAACTCTGTTTGTGTCATATCTAGATAATGTTAATAAGTCACTTACTAAGTTTGACATTCTTCTTCCTTCTTGAGATATTACGTTTAAGAATTTTTTGGTTGTTTCTTCGTCATATTCACCATCTTGAAGTGTGTCTGCATACCCTATTATTGATGTTATTGGAGTTTTTAATTCATGTGATACATCTGCTACAAATTCTTTTCTCATTTCATCTAGTTTTACATGCTCTGTAATATCTTGTACTACAGCTATTATGCCAGATGATAAATCATTTTCGTCTTTATATGGTGCAAAAAATATATTTACAATTCTATCTCCAACATTTACTCTTTGCTCTGATGCTGTCCAATTTGCTAAATATAAAATTGCTTCCATATTTATTTCTACGTTTAGCTTCTTAAAGATTTCGTCAAATGTTCTTTCATTTTGTAGTCCTAGCATTTCCTTTGCAGCAGGATTTAAATGCATTATTCTTCCTTTGTCATCAAATGCTAAAATTCCATCATTCATGTGTTGCAATATTGCTTCTATTTCTCGCCTTTGTCTATCTACTTGGTTTAGCTTTTGTTTAAGCTCGCCTGTCATTATTCCAATTACATTTGTAAGAGTATCTACTTCTGACTTTCTTTTTCTTTTTTTTCTTTTTCCAACTTCTACTAGCTTACTATTCCCTGAATTTGCTACTTTTTCTGTTTCTTGTATTAGCTTGTCCATTGGTTTTATGATTCTTTGAATTGTAATCCAACCTACAATTAGCACAATGCAAGAAAATACTAATATTGCACATAATATTAGTATTTTTGTTTGTTCCATTTGCATATTGGTTAAATTGTGCATTTGTTCTGCTGTAATCTCTGTTTCTATAATAGAATTAGTCTCATTTAGTATTGCTGTGAAGAAAAGACCCATTCCAAATATTATAACTATTCCTATTATGAAAAGTATT
>CALXJO010000103.1 GCA_944388645.1 uncultured Clostridia bacterium | reverse complement strand
ATTAGTCGGAGTTTATTGCAGAGATTGTTGTTAAAGTATCTCCAAGCTGAGTAAATAATGCAGCTAATATTTCTATTTCTTTTTGAGTTTTTCCTTTAGCAATGCTACATGCTAAAGCAGAAATAAAAGTTGCAAATTCACAAGCATTCATACTAACTCCTCCTAAAGTATAATATGTAGCAAATAAAAATAAGTTACAAATAGAAATTTAATAAATAAAATGAAGCCTTTTATTGACTTTAATCGCATTTAAGTATATACTTTATAACGTAAATACTAAAGAAGAGCAAATTATTATACAAAACAAGGAGTAGATATGAAAAAAATAAATATCACAAAATATGTAGTAGCAAGCATAATAATGCTTTTGTTAATAGTATTATCAAATAAAGTACAAGCGCAAACAGCTACAGTTACAGCAGATACTTTAAATTTAAGAAGCGAGGCTTCAACTGATTCATCTATTGTAAAATTATTAAATCAAGGTGAAGAATTAGATGTAATATCAGACGAAGGAGACTGGTTAAGAGTAAGTAGTGACGGAACAGAAGGTTATGTAAGTAAAGACTATGTACAAGTAAATGAAGAAACTCAAACTACGACACCTGAAACTCCTACAGAAACACCTACACAAACACAAACAACAGAGAATCCATCAGAAACTGGAACTACTACTGTAATAACTTCAAGAGTAAATCAAGATACACAAATAAGAATATTACCATTAATAAATTCAAATGTTCTAGAAAATATTTCTTCAGGAGCTACAGTTACAATAATCACTTCAACTAACAAATGGACATTTGTTGAAACAGATACAATTTCAGGTTGGGTATTAAATTCAGTACTTGAAGAAAATACAACTTCTACAAGTGATAATCAAACAACTGGAAACACAGACAATGGTAACACTAATAATAATACAAGTAGTTCAGAAAATAACGATACGACAAATCAAAGCTCAGATACAATGTATGATACGGCTGTTACAAAATATATAAATGGTTCATCAGTTTATATTAGAAACGAGCCTTCAACAGATGCTTCAATAGTTATTTCTTTAATTAGAAATACAGATGTTACAGTAACAGGAGAAAATGGTGACTGGTATAAAGTTAAATATGGAGATTTTGAAGGATATATATTTAAAGAATTACTTTCTGATGAGCAAACTGAACAAACCAATAGACATATGCCTTTAGCAGAGACAACAAACTTACAAGAAAATATAGAACAAACAAGCAATAGTAATGAATCTAGCTTAGGACAAGAAATTGTAGAATATGCAAAACAATATTTAGGTTATCCATATGTTTATGGGGGAGCAGGCAGTTCATCATTTGATTGTTCAGGATTTACAATGTATGTATATAAAAACTTTGGATATTCATTAAGCCATTCTGCAAGAGCACAATCAAAAATGGGAACATATGTAGAGAAAGAAAACTTACAACCTGGAGATTTAGTATTTTTCCTAGATTATGAAACAATGGATGATATAGGACATTGTGGTATATACATAGGAGATGGAAACTTTATACATGCTTCATCAGGAACAGGTTATTGTGTAAAAATATCTACATTATTATCTGGAAGTTATGATAGAAGATATGCAACTGCAAGAAGACTAATTTAAGTAAAAAATAGGGGCAATTTTAAAGGAGGAAAATTTGCAAAGACCACTTTTAATTATTGCCATATCATATTTAATAGGAATAATTATAGAGGTGTACTTACAAATAAGTATACCTTTTATTATTATACTTGTAATAATAAACATATGTAGCTTCTTTATAGAAAAATACAAAAAATATATAGGGCTACTTTCAATAATTACAATAACAATAATCATTTCTGTACTAAGAGTATCATTTTTAGAAAATAAGTATGATACTTTATATAAAGATGTTATAGATAAAGAAGTAAAACCAGTTGGAATAATTACAAGTAGCATAAAAGAAACAGAGTATAGATATTCTGTTACAGTAAAAATATTAAGTATAGATGGAAAAACAAAATACAAAAATACTAAAATAAATTTAAGTTTAAAAAAATCAGATAATGATAATTTACTAGAGTTTGGAAATAAAATCTTTTTTACTGGAACATTTTCAGAGGGAGAAACAAGAAGAAATTATAAAGGATTTAACTATAAAGAATATTTAAGAAGTCAAGAGATATATGGGAGTATTGATGTAACATCATTAAAAGTAATAGAAAAAAATCAGATAAATATTATATCAAGTTCGATAAATAAACTATCAAACTCATTAAAAAGAAATTTAAAAGAATTATTACCTCAAAGAACATCTGGTTTAATGATTGGAATATTAATAGGAGATGTTTCAGATATTTCAGATGAAGTAAGCAGAAACTTTAAAGATTGTAATTTATCCCATATGCTTGCAGTTTCTGGTTCCCATATTTCTTATATAATGATAGGATTAAATCTGGTTTTAAATAAGAAAATTTTTGGAATTAGAAATTGTAAAATAATTACTATATTTGTAATTATAATATTTATGATGTTAACAAACATGACTCCATCAGTTGTAAGAGCTGGAATTTGTTCAATTATAGTAATTCTAGCCTCATTAATTCATAGAAAACAAGACACTTACACAAGCATAGCATTTGCAATTTTATATACACTAGTTCAAAATCCATATAGTCTATATAATATAGGAATGCAATTATCATATGCAGGAACAATTAGCATAATCATATTTTATCAAGAAATAAAAATTAAAAAGAAAGAAAAAACTATAATTGATAAAATAAAAAATTATATATTAGATAGCATATTATTAACATTAAGCGCAAATATACTTATAATTCCACTTACAATTTATAATTTTAACACAATATCATTAAATTTTGTCTTGGCAAATTTGCTCGCTGGTCCGATAATGGCAATAACTACAATATTAGGACTGTTCATTTCAATTATTTCATTAATTGTATTTCCACTATCTAAAATTTTAATCATTCCACTTAATTTTCTACTAGAAACATTACTTTTTATTACAGAAAAAGTTTCAAAAATTCCTTTTTCGAATATTACAGTAATAACACCACATATATTAGTAATTATACTAATATATTTAATAATAATGGCATGTTTTTACTTATATAAACATAAAGAAAAAATTAATAAAACCATAAAACTAATTGGAGTAGTAACAATCATAATTGTAATATTAGACTTTGTAGGAATAAGCTTTCCAACTAACAATTTAAAAATACACTTTATTGATGTGGGACAAGGTGATAGTACTCTAATATGTACTCCTTCGGGTAAGAAGATACTGATCGATGGCGGAGGGAGTAGAGATGAAAATTATGATGTGGGAGAAAGTACCCTTCTACCATATTTATTAGATAGAAGGGTAAATAAAATAGATTATGTAATAATCTCACACTTTGATGCAGACCATGCTCAAGGGTTAGAGGTTATACTAGAGAGTATTAAAGTAAAATATGTAATTATTTCTAAGCAAGCAAGTCCATCTTCTCAATATGAAGAAATAATAGATATATGTAATAAGAAAAAAATTAATATAATAGTAGTAAAAAGAGGAGATAAAATAGAAATAAATAATTACACTTTTTTCGAAATATTTCATCCTGGAGAAAAAATGTTAGATGATGGTAAAGGTGGATTAAATGCAAATGCGATTGTTGCAAAATTATATTATAAACTAAATAATAAAAAATATTTCACAGTACTTTTTACAGGAGATATAGAGATGGATGCAGAAGCAGAGCTAGTAAAAGAATTCGGAGATAAACTAAAATCAGACATACTAAAAGTTGCCCATCACGGTTCTAAAACATCAAGTACAGCAAATTTTCTAGAAAAAGTAAAACCTAAAATAGCATTAATTGGAGTAGGAGCAAATAACACATTTGGACATCCAAATGGTGGAGTATTAAATAGAATATCAGACTTGCGGTACAAAAATCTATAGAACAGATTTAAATGGTGAAATCACAATAACTATAAAAAAATCCGGACAGTACAAAATTTT
>CALXJO010000102.1 GCA_944388645.1 uncultured Clostridia bacterium | reverse complement strand
CATGAACATCATCACCATCATGAACATAGAAATTTATTTGATGTTAATAAAATAATAGATGACAGTTCATTAGATGAAAAAACAAAAGACCTAGCAAAAAGAATATTCTTAAGAGTTGCAAAGGCAGAATCTAAAGTACACAATAAACCATTAGAAGAAGTGCACTTCCATGAGGTTGGAGTTCTAGACTCTATTGTAGATATTATCGGAACAGCAATACTTATAAACAAAATAAATCCAGATAAAATCTTAGCAAGCATTGTAAATGATGGTTATGGATTTATTGAATGTGCACATGGAACAATGAGTGTACCAGTACCAGCTACAAGTGAAATATTTGCAAATTCAAATGTTAAATTTAGACAAATAGATGTAGATACAGAACTTGTTACTCCAACAGGAGCTGCAATTATAGCAGAACTTGCAGAAGATTTTACAACACTTCCAGCAATGAAAATAGAAAAAATAGGTTGGGGTGCAGGTTACAAAGATTTAAAAATTCCAAATGTACTAAAAGTATATTTAGGAGAAACGGAAGCAAATAATGGACAAATAATAGTCATGGAAACAAATATAGATGACACAACAGGAGAAATTTTAGGTTATACTCAAGAAAAACTATTTCAAAATGGAGCATTGGATCTATTCTTTACACCAATATTCATGAAGAAAAATAGACATGCATACAGACTAACAGTAGCTTGCAGGAAAGATGATATGGTTAAATTACAAAAAATTATATTTAAAGAAACAACAACAATAGGAATAAGATATAGGCAAGAATCAAGAACAGAATTACAAAGAGAAAATATAGAAATAGACACAAAATATGGCAAAATGAAAGCAAAAAAAGTAACTAATAATGGTGAAGAATATATATACCCAGAATATGAAAGCTTAAAAGAGATTGCGGAAAAAAATAATATTCCTATAAAAGAATTGTATAAATTATAGACCTAAATAAAAAAACTTATAGAGGCATAGCTAAGATGGCATTATCCCCTTTACAATTGCATATAAACACATAAAATGCATTTTATTTTAATGCCATCTTAGTTATGCTTCTATAAAGAAGCATAAAATATCCCTTTTATTTTCAAAAGAGTTGCTATATTTTTTATAGCAACTCTTAAATTTTAGTGGAATTATAAATAAATATATGATATAGTAAAACAAAAATAAGGAAAGTAAAGATATGGAAAATTTAACAGAAGTGTTTTTAATACGACATTCTAAAAAAATAAATCAAGAATTAATAGATAACACTAAAAATACGGAATATTTTCAAACTAGAAGAGAAAAAATAGTTCTTAGTATAGAGGGAGAAAGAAGAGCAGAAAAATTAAGTAAGCTAGACATATTTAATAATTTAGATATAATATTTTCTAGTAATTATGCACGAACTATTCAAACAGCCAAATATCTTGCAGAAAGCAAAAACTTAGTAATCCATGTAGATGAGAGATTTAATGAAAGAAAGTTTGGAATACGTGGAGAAGAAGATATTACTATTAAGCAATATTATGATGAAAACTTAAAAAATCCAGAAGGCGAATGTAGAAAAGAAGTAAGTACTAGAATGGAAGAAGCTTTTTGGGATGTTATACATAATAACAAAGGTAAAAAAATTGCAATATTTACACACGGAGCCTCTATGACATTTTTATTAATGAATTGGTGTAAATTGGAAAATATAAGTAAAGAAAAACGTAAAACTTTAAGTTTTAATAATAAAATAATTGTAGATAAAGTATTTAATGAACCAGAAGTCTTTAAAATAACATTAGACGGAGAAAACAAAATTATAAAAATAGAAAACATAGAGGTGGAACTATGATATATACATCAAAATATGAATCAAAACTTGGAAAGATACTTTTAGCAAGTGATGGAACAAATTTAACGGGCTTATGGATTGAAGGTCAAAAATATTTTTTATCAAACATAAATGAAGAAATAGAAGAAAAAGAACTACCAATATTTAAACAGACAAAACTTTGGCTTAATAAATATTTTGAAGGAAAGGAGGTTTCACCCAAAGACTTAAAACTAAAACCAGAAGGAACTGAGTTTAGGAAAGAAGTATGGAAAATATTATACCAAATACCATATGGAAAAACTACTACATATAAAGAAATAGCAGACACTATGGCAAAATTAACAAAAAAGAAAAAAATGTCTGCACAAGCAGTTGGAGGGGCTGTAGGACATAATCCAATAAGTATTATAATTCCTTGCCATAGAGTAGTAGGAACAGATGGTAGCTTAACAGGTTATGCAGGTGGATTAGATAAAAAAATAAAACTATTAGAAATAGAAAAAGTTGATATGTCAAAATTCTATATTCCTACAACGGGAACAGCTTTATAATTATATAAAAAGAAAGGTGAATATTTATGAAAAAGAAAATTTTAATTATAGTTGGTATTATCATTCTTATTGTAATAGGAGTAATTGCTTATTTTGTAATTACAGACTTACAGCAAGAAGATAAGTTAACAGCTGAATTACAAGAAATAAGCAATTTAGTAAATAGTCAAAATATTGATATTGACCAAATAAATGAGAGACTAGATAGAACAGTAACTAGAGGAGACTATGCAGTAGTAGAACAATCATTTAAACAATACTTAAAAGACAATTTTGATGTAAGCATGAAAATAGCAGATATATTAAATGATGAAAAACTTACAACAATATTAACTGCAGATAATTATAAACAAGATGGAAAAGATTTTGTAGAAACTAAAAATTATATTTCTACTACAAGAGACCAGTTAGAAACATACAAAACAGAATATAAAGACTTCTTTACAGAAGACAAAGTAATGTCATATATTAATGATAAAAATTTAGATAGCTATTATACAGATTTATATAAACAAGAACTAGTAGGCGATATAGAGAGTGACAATGAAACAGAAGTAGTAGAAAGTGCTATAAATGATGTAATAGGAATTCTAGATATATATGAAGAAGTTATAAATTTTCTAGTAGATAATCAAAACAGCTGGAATGTACAAGATGATACTATAGAATTTACTTCTGAAAGTTTACAAAACCAATATAATTCATTAATAGACAAATTAAGTTAAAATACCAAATAGCTTGGTTATTTAATAAAAGTAAATAATAAAATATTGACATATTACAAAAAAGGTATTAGTATAAGGCTATAGCTAGATTGCTATAAATTGGTAAAAGGAGGGTCTTTATGTCTTTTGAAAGCAGGAGAGACTTTAGGCAAGACTATCCAGGAGGGTATGTTAAAGCCAGCAAGGTCTACGACGGAAACGACAAGCTGATTGGTTATGTGACGAAAGACAATGTCATCCGAATCAATGATGGAAGTATCCGAAACGGCAGCCTGTATCACTACGACGAAAGAAACTCGAAAGTGTAGTGCCACGGAAAGTTCTGGTATTACACTACATGCGGCCTAGGAGCAATCCCGGGTCGCATTCTAAATATTATGAAAGGATTAATAAAATGAAAACAGTAGTAATGCTAATAATTGAATTAGATAACAACTATTATTTACAAATACTTGATAATATAAAAAATTTACCAATAGATGCTATAGATATACAAAACTTAAAACTAAAAAATATAAGAAAAAATAGGAAAATATTGTTAAAAATAGATTTTAATAATTTAGAAAAAAATCAGTATAAAAAAATCATTAAAAATTTATTACATATAAATAAGAAAGTAACTAAAAGAAAGATTTCAATTGGAGAACAAGAAGAAAATAGTACTAAGAAGTTATTAGGCTATGTAATAGATTATGATGAAAATGATAAAGAACAAAAATTCTTTATTCAATCAGTAAATGCAGTATTTTATAATACTAGATATGAAAGATATAATTACATATATGATACAGCATGCGATTATCTAGATAGTTTTTTCTATGGAAAAAATTTATGTGATTTTAAAAATAATCAATGTGGAGAAAAGAGAAACACATCATCACTTACTGGTTGCTGTCATCATTTTAAAAACAAATATTTAGGACCACTTACAAAACTTGTACCTTGTGAACACTTAAAAGAAGACCATACATGTGGAGCCAAATGCATAGGTTGCAAATTGTTTACATGTGATTATTTAAGAAAAAAAGGA
>CALXJO010000101.1 GCA_944388645.1 uncultured Clostridia bacterium | reverse complement strand
TCAAGATTTTCAAAATATATAAATTTTCTCTAATAAATAATAAGTAATTTAATAATAGGTGAAGGTATGTTTGATATAGAAGCAGAGTTAAAGAAATTGCCTAAAAAACCTGGCGTATATATAATGCATGATAAAGATGATAAAATTATATATGTTGGTAAAGCTGTTGTATTAAGAAACAGAGTAAGGCAATATTTTAGAAAAAATAAGAAAACAAAAAGAATTCAAAACATGGTTTCATTAGTAGACCATTTTGAATATATAGTATGTGATAATGAGGCAGAGGCTTTAATATTAGAGTGTAATCTAATAAAAAAGAATATGCCTAAATTTAATGTGCTTCTAAAAGATGATAAAACATATCCTTATATAAAAGTAAATGTTAAAGCAGATTATCCAGATTTATATATAACAAGAAGAATATTAAATGATGGGGCAAGATATTTTGGACCATATGCAAATTCTGGCAGTGCTAAAGAAATGATAGAATTTATAAAATCTAGATATAAAATAAGACAATGTAGAAGTTTTAAATATAAAGATAGACCATGCTTAAATTACCACATAAAAAAATGTATGGCTCCATGTATGGGTTATGTTTCAAAAGAAGAATATAGAAAACAAATAAATCAAATTATTTCTATATTAGAAGGAAAAACAGACGAACTTATAAAAGAATTACAAAAAGAGATGCAAGAAGCTTCTAAAAATATGGAATATGAGAAGGCTCAAGATTTAAGAGATAAGATATATGCAATAGAAAGAATTTCGCAAAAACAAAAAGTTTCTAACATTTCAGAAAATGATATAGATGTAATAGGGTTAGCTAGAAAAGATGAAGAAACATGTATAGAAATATTTTATGTTAGAAATAGCAAAATGGTTGGAAGAGATCATTATATATTTAAAGGACTAGAAGATGAAGAAGATAGCGAAATAATCTCTAGCTTTATAAAACAATATTATATGGGAAGAAAAATACTTCCAAATAAAATTATGATAAAAGAAGAAATAGAAGATAAAGATGCAATAGAAATGCTACTTACAGAGCAAGCGGGAAGAAAAGTAGAAATAAAAACTCCTCAAAAGGGCGAAAAGCTAAAATTTGTAGAAATGGCAGAAAACAATGCATTGATTACATTAAATAATAGAGAAAAAGAAAAGTACAATATTTTAGCAGAATTAAAAGAAGTGCTACATTTAGACAAATTACCAAGAAAAATTGAATGTTATGATATTTCAAATTTATCTGGAACAAACATGGTTGCTGGAATGTGTGTAATGCTAGATGGCAAGATAAAGAAAAATATGTCTAGAAGATTTAGAATAAAAGATATAATTGGACAAGATGATCCAAAATGTATGGAAGAAGTAGTTACAAGAAGATTAAGACATTCTGTTCCAATTTTAAATGAAGATAAAAATGATGGATTTGGAGACCTTCCAGATGTAATATTTGCAGATGGTGGAATAACACAAATTAGAGCAACAGAGCAAGCAATAGAAAATGTGAATAATGAAATAAGACAAAAAGCAAAAGAAAGAGGAATAGAATTAACACAAAAAGACATGGTAAATATTGCAGTTTTTGGTATGGTAAAAAATGATAAGCACCAAACAAGAGCATTAATGAATGATAAAAGAGAAGAGTTAGAAATTTCTCAAACGCTTCTAAATACTATAACAATGTTCCAAGATGCAGTACATGATACAGCTATTGGATATCATAAAAAATTAAGAGATGAAGAAGTTACAAAATCAGCCTTAGATAATATTAAAGGAATTGGTGTTGTAAAAAAGGTAGAGTTATTAAAAAAGTTTGGAAGTGTAGATAAAATAAAACAAGCTACAGTTGAAGAAATTGCAGAGTTAAAGGGGATTAATTTAGAACTTGCACAAAAAATAAAAGATGAGCTATAAATTAATCGAAAAAGAGAACACGAAAACATTCATAAATCCCACATAAACGAATATAATATAGTATTAAATTTAAATATAGGGGGATTTATGGAGTATTCAAAAGATATTATTTTAGGAGTAAACTATTCAGATAAAAAGAAAGGACAAGCTAAAACTAAAAAGAAAATTAAGCATAAAATACTTATTGGAGCCTGTGTATTATGTGTAGGATTAATGATATTAGATTATGTACTAGTATATAAATTTATTATGTTATTACAAACATTAGTATAGGAGAAAGAAATGAAAGTAGCAAGTAGTTGGAAAGATTATGAAATATTAGATATGGCAAATGGAGAAAAATTAGAAAGATGGGGAGATTTTTATTTAATAAGACCTGACCCACAAATTATATGGAATGAAAAACAATTTAAAAATAAATGGAATTTAGCAAATGCAAGATATGTAAGAAGCAGTTCTGGTGGCGGTCATTGGGAATATAAAAAAAGATTACCAGATAGTTGGACAGTTAAATATAAAAATTTAACATTTAATATAAAACCTATGGGATTTAAACACACAGGACTTTTTCCAGAGCAAGCTGTAAATTGGGATTGGATGATTAACGCAATTCAAAAAGAAAAAAGGCCAATAAAAGTATTAAATCTATTTGCTTACACAGGAGGAGCAACAGTAGCTTGTCTTTCTGCAGGAGCTTCTGTTTGCCATGTAGATAGCTCAAAAGGAATGGTTTCATGGGCAAAGGAAAATGTTGAAAGCTCTGGACTAAAAGATAGACCAGTTAGATATATTGTAGATGATGTTATAAAATTTGTAAGTAGGGAAATAAGAAGAGGTAACAAATATGATGCAATTATAATGGACCCTCCTTCATATGGTAGAGGTTCTAATGGAGAGGTATGGAAATTTGAAGAGAATTTGCCTGAACTTATAAGCCTATGTATGCAAGTACTTTCTGACAATCCTTTATTTTTCTTAATTAATTCATATACAACAGGAATATCTAGCACAGTTTTAGAAAATATTTTAAAAATAAATATGAAAAATAGATTTGGAAAACAAAGCCGGCAATTTTGAAAATGGTGAAATAGGACTTCCAATGACAAATTCGGAACTTATCTTGCCATGTGGAATCTACTCTAAATGGACAAATATATATTGATTTATCTAAGAAAATTTATATATTTTTTCGAATTTTATCGCTTCTTGCTGGAGCGTAACTGCTCCAAATTGCTGCGCGAAGACGAAAAATTCTACAAAAATATATAAATTTTCAAAAAATAGGGTTTAATATAATAAGAATTAGAATAAGGAAATATAGTAATGGAAGAAGATTTAAAAGTAATATATGAAGATAATCACATAATAGTTGTAGAAAAACCTGTTAATATTCCTTCACAAGGAGATAAAACAGGAGATGTTGATATGCTTACTATTATAAAGGAATATTTAAAAGAAAAATATAATAAGCCTGGTAATGTTTATTTAGGGTTAATTCATAGACTAGATAGACCTGTTGGTGGAGTTATGGTATTTGCAAAAACTTCGAAAGCTGCTGCAAGGTTAAGTGAGCAAGTAAGAGATAAAGTATTTAAAAAGAAATATTTAGTAATTGCGAATGGAAAGTTTGATAAAGAAACTGGAGTCTTAAGTGACTATTTGCTAAAAAATGAGAGAAAGAACATGAGTAGAGTAGTTCCAGAAGGAACCAAGAATTCAAAGTATGCTGAACTAGATTATGAAATTTTAAAATATGATGCAGAACTAAACTTGTCTGTTTTAAAAATTAATTTACATACTGGAAGACATCATCAAATAAGAGTACAATTATCTAGCAGAAATCATAGCATTTATGGTGATCAAAAATATGGTGGAAGGGGACATGGTAAGCAAATTTGTTTATGGGCTTATGAGCTTACAATTAACCATCCAATTACAAAAGAAGAAATGACATTTAAATCAATTCCAAAAATGGAAAAAAGCTGGAAAATATTAGAAGATATAAAGAATTTATAGAAACATCACTTTAATACTGTGATGTTTTTTATAAATTTAGGAAAAAAATATATAAAAAATTAAATATTTAGAAAAACTAAAAATTCATTAAAACTTTTTCGATTTTTATAACCAAAATAAGAAAAAGGTCGAAAAAAAGTATATTATGTAGAAAACGAAATGAGGGGAAGCAAAATGGTAGATAATATTTGCAAATACCTGATGAAGAAAATTGAAAATCAAATTC
>CALXJO010000100.1 GCA_944388645.1 uncultured Clostridia bacterium | reverse complement strand
TTTTCGTCAAAATTTTATGATTTTTTCATTGATAATTATATTGTAGTATGGTAAGATAATTTGTAGGGTAATAACAAATTTTTTGATATAAAAATAATATATTTAGGAGGTTAAATTTATGGATTTTAAACAATGGCACGACTTTGAAAAAGGCGAATGGACTAAAGAAATTGATGTAAGAGATTTTATTCAAAAAAATTATACTCCATATACTGGAGATGACTCTTTCTTAGTTGGTCCTACAAAAGATACAAAAGATTTATGGGATAAAGTTTTAAAATTATATGAAGAAGAAAAAGAAAAAGGCGTTTTAGATGTAGATACAAAAACTCCTTCTGGAATAAATAGATATGAAGCTGGTTATCTAGATAAAGACCTTGAAAAAATAGTTGGTTTTCAAACAGATGCTCCTCTAAAGAGAGCAATCATGCCAAATGGTGGTATTAGAATAGTAGAAAAATCTTGCGAATCATATGGATATAAGGTAGATGACGAAGTTGAATATATTTATCATAATTTAAGAAAAACACATAATGATGGTGTATTTGATGTTTACACTCCAGATATTCGTATTGCAAGATCTCATCACTTATTAACAGGTCTTCCTGATGGGTATGGACGTGGACGTATAATTGGTGATTATAGACGTGTTGCTTTATACGGTATAGATGTTTTAATTGAAGAGAAAAAAGACGAACTTAATATTCTAAATGTAGATGAATTTACAGAAGAAGTTGTTCGTGATAGAGAAGAAATTTCTGAACAAATTAAAGCTTTACAAGATTTAAAGAAAATGGCAGAAAAATATGGATTTGATATTTCAGTTCCTGCAAAAGATTCTAAAGAAGCTGTTCAATGGTTATATTTTGCTTATTTAGGAGCTGTAAAAGACCAAAATGGTGCTGCAATGTCACTTGGTAGAACTTCTACTTTCTTAGACATTTATTTTGAAAGAGATTTAAAAGAAGGAACAATTACAGAAGAAGAAGTTCAAGAATTAATGGATCAGTTTGTAATGAAATTAAGAATGGTTCGTTTCTTAAGAGCACCTGAATATAATGAATTATTTAGTGGAGACCCAGTATGGGTAACAGAAAGCATTGGTGGTATGGGAATTGATGGAAGAACTATGGTTACTAAAAACTCATTTAGAGTTCTTCATACTTTACAAAACATTGGACCTGCTCCAGAACCAAACTTAACTGTATTATGGTCTAAAAATTTACCAAAACCATTTAAAGATTTCTGTGCAAAAATTTCTATTGAAACATCTTCTATTCAATATGAAAATGATGATTTAATGAGAATCACTTTAGGAGATGACTATGGTATTGCTTGCTGTGTTTCTGCTATGAAGATTGGTAAACAAATGCAATTCTTTGGAGCAAGAGCAAACCTTGCAAAAGCATTACTATATGCAATTAATGGTGGTAGAGACGAAAATACAGGAAAACAAGTAACACCTATATTTGCTCCTATTACATCTGAATATCTAGATTATCATGAAGTAATGCAAAAATATGATCAAATGTTAGATTATGTTGCAAAAATATATATGAAATCATTAAATGCTATTCACTACATGCATGATAAATATTCTTATGAAGCTTTAGAAATGGCTTTACATGATAGAAATATAATTCGTACAATGGCTTGTGGAATTGCAGGACTATCTGTTGTTGCAGATTCTTTATCTGCTATAAAATATGCTAAAGTAAAAGTAATAAGAGATGAAACTGGTCTTGCTGTTGATTATAAAGTTGAAGGAGATTTCCCTAAATACGGAAATGATGATGATAGAGTTGATGATATAGCTGTTAATTTAGTAAAAACATTTATGAAGAAATTAGAAGGTCATTATACTTATAGACATTCAAAACCTACCCTATCTATTCTTACAATTACTTCAAATGTTGTATATGGTAAAGCAACAGGAAATACTCCAGATGGTAGAAGAGCTGGAACTCCATTTGGACCAGGTGCAAACCCATTACATGGAAGAGATTCATCAGGTGCCTTAGCAGTAATGAATACAATTGCAAAACTTCCTTATGAGTATTCTGAAGACGGTATATCATTTACATTCTCTATAACACCAGGAACTCTTGGAAAAGACATTCAAACAAAGGTTGATAATTTAGTAAGTATGTTAGATGGTTACTTTATTCAAACAGGACATCACATAAATGTAAATGTATTTGATAGAGCATTACTATTAGATGCTATGGACCATCCAGAAAAATATCCTCAACTTACAATTCGTGTTTCTGGATATGCAGTAAATTTTGTAAAATTAACAAGAGAACAACAATTAGATGTTATAAATAGAACAATTCACGAAAGAATATAAATTATAAAGGGACAGAAAATCTTTAAACTGTCCCTTTTATATGAAAATTTTTTTAGAAAGGACAAACATTATGGATTTATCAGATTTAAACCTTACCTGCCCTATTCATTCTTTTGAGAGCTTTGGAGCTGTTGATGGGCCTGGTATTCGCTTTGTTATATTTACACAAGGATGTAATTTAAAATGTAAATATTGCCATAATAGAGATACGTGGTCACATACAGGAGGAACCATCTATACAGTAGAACAAGTTGTAGCAAAAATTGAGCGTTATAAAAATTACATTATACCTTCTGGTGGAGGTGTTACTGTAAGTGGTGGTGAACCTTTATTACATGTTAAATTTTTAATTTCTTTATTTAAACAATTAAAAAAATTAAAAATACCAACAGCCATAGATACTTCTGGTGTATTTACAATAACAGATGAAATTAAGGAATTAATTGATTTAACAGATTTATTTTTACTAGACATTAAATGCATAAATGATGAGATATGCAGAGATTTAACAGGTGTTTCTAACAAAAAAGAATTAGAATTTGCAAAATTCTTAAGTGATCAAGGAAAACCTATGTGGATTAGACAAGTATTAGTTCCTGGCTACACAGACAAAGAAGAAGATTTACTAAAACTAAAAGAATTTTTAGCAACATTAAAGACAGTACAAAAAGTAGAAATACTTCCATATCATGATATGGGCAAATTTAAATGGACAAACTTAGGACTTGCCTATCCTTTAGAAGGTGTAAGAATTGCTACAAATGAAGATGTAGAAAGAGCCAAAAAAATAATTTTCGCCCAATAGGGACGGTCTTTTTTGGGCGAAAATCTTATATTAAACTTAAATTTATATTAATTTTGAATTTCGCCCAAAAAGGACCGTCCCTATTGGGCGAATTACAATATTAAATCTATTATTAATCCCGATATTATTCCTATTAAATATAATAGTCCTGCTATTGTAAAGTTTTGTTTCATATGTTTATTTAATTTAAATAATACCAAAATTCCTATTCCTGAACCTACTAATAACCCAGCCATCATTGAGCCTAAACTAATTAAATTTGATAAGTATAATTCTGTTATTATTACAGAGCCAGCACAATTTGGTATAAAGCCAAATAATGCAGATACCAATATTCCTACAAAAGGTACGCTTGCTATTGCGTTTGAAATGTTCTCTTCTCCTATAAAATGTACTATGGTATTTAATATAAATGTAATTATTATTATAAATATTAAAATATTCAATGTATGCTTAATAGAAGATTTAACTATACCATGTTCACAATCACAATGGTCATGTTCGCACATGTGCCCTATTGCTTCTTCTGCCTCTTCTTCTTTATTTGAAACTTTCTTTCTTTTTATAATTAATCCTCTAACTGCATCTATAATAAAACCTGCAATTGCACCAATGACTAATTTTATTAATAAAACCTGAACTATTAAACTAATTGGTGCTGCTTCTGAAATTAAAATTGGAAGCATTTCATCAGATGTTGATAAAAATACTGCAATTAGAGTTCCCATTGTAATTACTCTACCTGAATATAAGCTTGCTGCAGCAGCAGAAAAACCACATTGTGGAACAATACCAAGTATTGCACCAAATAATGGTCCTAGTTTTCCCGATTTTTTAATTACTTCTTTAGTCTTGTCTCCTGTTTTATGCTCTAAATATTCCATTAGTAAATAAGTCAAAAATAAAAAAGGTACTAATTTTAGAGCATCAATTAATGTATCTTCTATAACTTCTATCATTTTATTCCCCTATTTTTATAATATATGTTTTATAATAGCACATTTATGTCAAATAATCAAGGTTGTTTTGTTGAATAATATG
>CALXJO010000099.1 GCA_944388645.1 uncultured Clostridia bacterium | reverse complement strand
CCTCCTCCCATTATACATCCTCCTGGACAAGCCATTATTTCTACAAATTGATAATCTACATTTCCTGCTCTTATTTCATCCATTATTTTTCTTGCATTTCTCAAACCTGATGCAACAACTACATTTATATCCTTTCCGGCGATATTTACTGTTGCTCTTTTTATTCCAGCTCCACCACGAACTGCCTTATACTCAAATTGTCCTAAGCTCTTTCTTTCTATTGTATCTGCTGCAGTTCTTAAAGCAGCTTCCATAACTCCACCAGTTGTACCAAAAATTGCACCTGCACCAGAAGCCTCTCCCATTGGGTCATCAAAGTCTGTATCCTCTAGTGAATTAAACTCAATATTTGCCTGTTTTATCATTCTAGATAATTCACGAGTTGTAATTACTGCATCAACATCTCTTAATCCATCTTCCTCCATTTCTTCTCTTGTGCATTCATATTTCTTAGCAATACATGGCATAACTGAAACAACAAATATTTTTGATGGATCTATGTTAAATTTTCTAGCATAATATGATTTTATTACTGCTCCAAACATTTGATGTGGTGATTTACAACTAGATAAATGTTCTAATTGGTCTGGATAGTTTTTTTCTGCAAATCTTACCCATGCTGGACAGCATGATGTAATCATAGGTAAAGTACCTCCGTCTTCTATCCTATCTATAAATTCATTTGCCTCTTCCATTATTGTAAAATCTGCACCAGTATTTGTATCAAATACTTTATCAAATCCTAACTTTTTAAGAGCTGTAACCATTTTTCCTTTTACATTTGTTCCAATCTTTGAATCAAATTCTTCACCTAAAGAGACTCTTACAGCTGGAGCTGTTTGAACAACTGTATATGTTTCTGGGTCCTTTAATTTTACCCAAACTTTAGATGTATCATCTTTTTCGTGAAGTGCTCCTGTTGGACATGCTTCTATACATTGTCCACAATATGTACAATCTACATCTGCTAAGCTATGGTCACCTGCAGTAGATACGCAAGATTCAAAACCTCTATTTATACAATCTATTGCTCCAATTTCTTGTACATTTTTACAAGCACCAACACATCTTCTACATAATATACATTTATTAAAATCTCTTACTATTGCTGGAGATTTATCATCTACTTTATGCTTTGTTCTTTCTCCTTCATATTCTATATTTAGAACATTAAATTTTATAGCTAAATTTTGAAGTTCGCAGTTTCCAGATCTTGTACATGTTAAACAATCTTTTGCATGGTTTGAAATTATTAAATCTAAAACCATTCTTCTTGCTTCTAATACTGCTGGAGTATGTGTATGTACCACCATTCCTTCTTCTGCTTTTTGTATACAAGATGTAGCAAAACCTTTTCTTCCTTCTACCTCTACAATACACATTCTACAATCGCCCATCTCATTAATCTCTTTTAAGAAGCAAAGAGTTGGTATATCAATATTTGCTTGTCTTGCAGCATCTAATATTGTAGCTCCTTCTTTTACTTTTACCTCTGTTCCATCTATGGTTAATGTAATTAATTTTTCTTCCATATCTTCTTCTCATTCCTTTCTCCAGGCACAATTCTGGTTGGAAAAGAATTGTGCTTTTGGCTAGGAAAACGAATTTAAAATTTATGAGGCGTACTTTCTGTACGTTGATTAAATTTTAAATGAAGTTTGACAACGCCAAAACGCAATTATTTTTCAACCTTTCCTCCTAAAAATTTTATACTAACATTGGAAGTTTTCAACCTTTATGTCTTGTGTTTGCTTTGTTCCAATTGCTTTAAATGGGCATTTCTGCATACAACTTCTACACTTTATACATTTATTTTGGTCTATAACATGTAATTTTCCTACTTCACCAGATATTGCAGAAACAGGACAAACTTTTTTACATATGTCACATCCTCTACATTTCTCTGGATCAATCTCAATTTTTGCTAGAGCTTTACATTCCATAGCTTCACATTCATATTGGATTACATGTCTTCTATATTCTTCTCTAAAATATTTCATAGTGCTTATTACTGGGTTTGGCGCAGTTTGACCAAGTCCACATATTGCAGATTTTTTAATATTAAATGCTAATTTTTCCAATTTGTATAAATCTACCTCTGTTCCATTTCCTTCGCAAATTCTTTCTAGAATTTCCAACATTCTTTTTGTACCAATTCTACAAGGAGTACATTTACCACAGCTTTCACTTACAGTAAAATCTAAATAAAATCTAGCTATATTTACCATACATTTTGTATCATCCATAACTATTAATCCGCCAGAGCCCATCATAGAACCAATTTCAGCTAAACTTTCATAATCTATTTTTGTGTCTAAATGTTCTTTGGGAATACATCCTCCAGAAGGTCCACCTGTTTGTGCTGCTTTAAATTCTCTTCCATTTGGTATTCCTCCACCTATATCATATATTATCTCTCTTAAAGTGGTTCCCATAGGCACTTCAACTAGACCTACATTATTTACATTTCCTCCAAGAGCAAATACTTTTGTTCCTTTCGATTTTTCTGTTCCAATTGAAGAATACCAGTCAGCTCCATTTAAAATTATTCTTGTTACATTTGCATATGTTTCAACATTATTAATTAATGTTGGTTTTCCCCATAAGCCCATATGTGCAGGGTATGGAGGTTTTACTCTTGGCTGACCACGTTTACCTTCAATTGATTCTATTAGTGCTGTTTCTTCACCACAAACAAATGCTCCAGCTCCAAGTCTAATGTCTATATCAAAGCTAAAGTCTGTTCCTAAAATATGGTCTCCAAGTAAACCATATTCTCTTTCTTGGTTAATTGCAATTTTTAATCTTTCTACAGCTATAGGATATTCTGCTCTTACATATATGTAGCCTTTATTTGCTCCAACGGCATAACCTGCAATTGCCATTGCTTCTAGTACAGAATGGGGATCTCCTTCTAGTATACTTCTGTCCATAAATGCACCTGGGTCTCCTTCATCTGCATTACATATTACATATTTTTGTCCTTCAGGTTCTACTTTTACAAAACTCCATTTCTTACCTGTTGGGAATCCTGCTCCTCCACGTCCTCTTAAGCCTGACTTTGAAATCTCGTCTATTACTTCATCTCTTGTCATTGAAGTAATTACTTTTTCTAATGCTTTAAATCCATCAAAAGCTATATATTCATCTATATTTTCTGGGTCTATAATTCCACAGTTTTTAAGTGCTATTCGCATTTGCTTTTTATAAAAAGGAAGTTCATCTAGCTTATTTACAACTGTTCCATCTATGTCTTTACATAGCAATCTTTCTACTACTTTTCCTTCAATTATATGAGATTGTACAATTTCTTCACAATCTTCCGGTCTTACCATAGAATAAAAAGTATCTTCTGGTCTAATAATTACAATTGGACCTTTTGAGCATAGACCAAAACAGCCTGTTTTTATTACTCTAACATTGTCTATACCTTTTTCTTTTAATATTTTTCTAAAATTTTCTAAAATCTCTGGTGATTTTGATGATGTACACCCTGTACCATGGCATACTAATATGTGTTTTTCTCTTGTATTTGCGCTTACATTAACACGCAAATCTAGCTCTTCTCTTTTTTGTTTACGTATTTGCTCAATCTCTTCAACTGTTTTTCCCATACATTTTCCTTTCTAGGAGAGTACATTATTTTCTCCATTTATATTTTATTAATCTTTTGCCATATACATATCTAAAACTTCATCTAGTTTTTTTACTGTAGCTTTTCCATATACTTCATCATTTATTGTAAATACTGGTGCTAGTCCACATGCTCCAACACATCTTGTTGTATCTAAGGAAAATTTACCATCAGCTGTTGTTTGTCCTTCTTCTATTCCTAGTTTTGCTTTTGCTCTTTCTAATATTTCTCTAGAACCTTTTACAAAACATGCTGTTCCTAAACAAATAGATACATTATATTTACCTTTTGGAACTAATGTAAATCTTGAATAAAAAGTAATAACTCCATAAACTTCTGCAAGTGCTATATTTAAATAATCTGCAATCTCCATTTGTGCAATTTTAGGAATATAACCATATTTCATTTGTACTTCATTTAATATAGTTATTAAATTTTCCTTGTCGTGCGTAAATTGATTTAAAATTTCGTCAACTTCTTTTTTTATCTTTTCATCGGCACAATTCATTTTCTTCCTCCTTTCGCCCATTAGGGACGGTCCTTTTTGGGCGATTTTTTTATTT
>CALXJO010000098.1 GCA_944388645.1 uncultured Clostridia bacterium | reverse complement strand
AAAGAAGTTATATATTTATCAGATAAATATGCAAATAGTGAAAATAATATTGCTTCCAGAAAATTATTTGATGAATGTAAAGTAAAATACCAGAAAATAGAACTACCCGACGAGCTACAAAAAATAGAAATAAAATTTAAATAAGAGAAGGAAGAGTTATGAAAGAGTTAATAAGTGTAGTAGTGCCAGTATACAATGTGCAGGAACATATAGAAAATTGTTTAAATAGTTTAATTTCCCAAACATATACTAATTTACAAATAATATTAGTAGATGATGGCTCTACTGATGAATCTGGGAAAATATGTGATAGATATAAAGAATTAGATAACAGAGTTGAAGTTATTCACAAACCAAATGGAGGACTAGCTGATGCTAGAAATACAGGTCTAAAACAAGTAAAAGGTGATTATATAGCTTTTTTAGATAGTGATGATTATATATACAAAACAATGTATGAAGATTTATACAATTTACTAAAAGAATATGATGCAGATATTTCAGAAGGAGACTTCTTAAGAATAGATGTATCAAAAAAATTAGAAAGTGGGAAAATAATAGAAGAAGAAAATTCTAAAAGAAATATAGAAGCTTCATGTTATTCAAATTTAGATGCATTAAGATTATTATATGGAGCAAATAATTATGAATATGTAAAAAAGGTTGTTGTTTGGAATAAATTATATAAAAAAGAAGTTATCGGAGAAATAGAGTTTCCTGTTGGCAGATTACATGAAGATGAATTTACAACTCATAAAATATTATTTAACGCAAAGAAAGTAGTATCTACTAATAAAATACTACATGGATATATGCAAACAGCTAATAGTATAATGAGAAAGCCTTTAAAACCTAAAAGAATTGTAGATACATTAGATTCATATACAGCCGCTTCAGAATTTTTTAAAGAAAAAAATTTAGTAGAAATTGAGGCAAAAACAAGAAGAAGATATCTTGAATATTGTATAGAACTTACTGCTAAAGTGTTAAATAGTGATCAAAACCAAGAATTATTAGAAAAATTAAAAGACTCTTATAAAACATTTTATTCAGAATACAAAGACATTATTATTAATACTGAAAAAACTTCTAAAGAAAGTAAGATTGTAGAGTTTTTAACAAAAATAAACAATACTTTGGAGCAAGGTGGACAAATTACAATTGAAGATTGTAATGAATTAAAAGAGCTTAATAAATAAGCCAAAGAAAGAGGTATCATATGAAAAAAATATGTTTAATAATACCAAATGTATTTCCAGTTCCTGCAGTTAAAGGTGGAGCATGTGAACAATTGGTAACAGATTTTATAAACGAGAATGAGAAATATAAAAAACTTGATATAACAGTTATTTCGCCATTTGATGAAGAAGCAGAGCAAAGAAGTAAAATATACAATTATACAAAATTTAAATATATACAAGTTAATGAAGAAGAAAATAAAGTTAGAGATTTATTTTACTCAGAACAAGATAAAGACTTTATATTTTATAAGAATGAAATAAAAAAGAGCGTAGATTTACAAGAATTTGATCATATAATAATAGAAGGTGGAAATGCCGAAGGATATAGAGATTTATTACAAGATTGTGATAAAGAAAAATGCATATTACACATTCATGGCAATTTAGAAGGAAATAAAGAAATAGAAGAAATATATGGCTATTTCATAACAGTTAGTAACTTTGTAGCAGAAGAACTAGCTCAAAACGGAATAATATCAAGAGATAGAATATATACAATATATAATGGAATAAATATAGAAAAATTTGAGAAAAAGATATCTAAGAAAGAAAAAGAAGAATTAAGAGAAAAATATAATATAAAAAATGATGACATAGTAATTTTGTTCTGTGGACGAACAGTAAAGACTAAAGGAGTAAAAGAATTATTACTTGCAGTTGAGCAAATGAAGAATTTAGATAAAAGTAAATTACTTATTGTTGGAAACTCTAATTTTGCAAAAGAAGTCAAAACTGAATATGACCAAGAATTATTTGATATATCAAAAAGAATTCCAAATAAAGTTCAATTTACAGGTTTTATAAATAATGACATATTATATAAAATTCATAATATATCAGATATTGCAGTGGTTCCTACAATAGGAGAAGAGGCATTTGGACTTGTTGTAGTTGAAGCAATGAGCAGTGGACTTCCTCTTATTACTACAATATCAGGAGGAATTCCTGAAATAGTTGGAACAGATGATAATGGAATTTTATTAAAAAAGGATGAGGACTTTGTATCTAATTTGTGTAAAGCCTTAGATTATCTTATAGATAACAAAGAAGTAAGAGAAAAATTAAGTATAGCAGAAAAGAAGAGAGCTAAAGAATTTGATTTAGATCACTATTATAATAGATTTATTGAGTTTTTTACCAAATTAGACAGATTATAGGTATTAATAATAAAATATTTGAAAGTTTGTAAAAAATATGTTATAATATATTGGAGTTCGATTTTGAAGGAGGAGAGGGATATTTTTACTAAGAATATAATAAATTTTGGAATTGGATTTGAAGCAGGCAGAGTAAATGTCTGTAATTTAATTAATACCTATTATAAGGATATGGTAGAACAAGCAAGTAGATATAAGACACCAGTAAAAATAACAATATTTTTAATGTATGATTTGCAATATCAAGGTGCTAAAGAGGAAGATTTTTATAACATTAAACCTGAGGTATTTAAGGCTATTGATTTAAAATATATCACTAAAGAAGATATAGAAAATGCAAAAAAAGAGAGTCAGAACTTTTTAACTAAACAAGAATCAGATTTATTCTTTGGTTATGGACATGCTAAAGGAAGAAATACAATAATGTATTTTGCATTAAAAGAGAATATTGATTATTTAATGTTCTGGGATGATGATGAATATCCAATGGCTTGTTTAAAAGAAGGTAAATCAGTAACATGGAAAAAACAAGATAATATTTTAATGCATTTAAAAGCTATGGAACATTCAACAATATCACATGGTTATCACTGTGGTTATGTATCACCAATACCATATGTTGAATTTGGTGAAGATATTAGTGAAGAATCATTTAAGAATTTTATAGAAGCAATTAGTAATGAAGTAATTTCTTGGGATTCTATAAAACAAAAAATGTTAGTAAATTATGGAATTACATATGCAGATAAAGATTTATCTGATGAAAATGGATTAGAGTATGTAATGAAAGATAAATGGGTTGTTGCAACAAATCTTTGCTTAAACTTAAATAAGGTTAGAGAGATTCCAGCATTTTATAACCCACCTAATGCAAGAGGAGAAGATACATTCTTTTCTACAAAATTAGGAAAAGCAAAAGTTGTAAAGATTCCAGTATATCATTTCCATGATGGATTTTTGCAATATACAGGAATAATGGAAAATGAATTTCCAAAATCTTTAAGTAAAATTAAAATGAACTCTGCAAAAATAGAAAAAAGATTTTATAAAGCATGTATTGGATGGGCAAGATACAAGCCAATGCTTATGTATGTAACAAATAAAGAAAATTACTTACAAAACAGTGAAATAATGGTTAACAAATTAAATAATAGTATTGATAATATGAATCGTTTAATAAAACATTCTGATTGTGATTTTAGAAATGTATTAGAAGAATTTAAAGCTTATTCTTCAAGAGTAGTTCTAGATTACCAAGACTATCAAAAAATAAATAGAATTTGGAACAAAATAAAGAAAAGACATGTTTTAGAAGAAAATGGATTTATTACTATTAATAAAGATAAAGATGATATTATTTTTATGAATCAAACTATAGAAAATATTTAACATTATATAAAGAGAAGGGACAATTAATATGAATGATAATATAGTAATAAAAGGAGCAAAAGAGCATAACTTAAAGGATATAGATTTAGTAATACCAAGAAATAAATTAGTTGTTCTAACAGGACTTTCTGGCTCAGGAAAGTCCTCTCTTGCGTTTGATACACTTTATGCAGAAGGACAAAGAAGATATGTAGAAAGTTTATCATCATATGCAAGACAATTTTTAGGAATGATGGAAAAACCAGATGTAGAGTCTATAGAAGGACTTAGTCCTGCAATTTCTATTGACCAGAAAACTACTTCTAAAAATCCACGTTCAACTGTTGGAACAGTTACAGAAATATATGATTATTTACGTTTATTATATGCAAGAATTGGTACTCCATATTGCCCAAATTGTGGTAAAAAAATTGAAAAACAAACAATAGACCAAATAGTAGATAATATATTATTAAG
>CALXJO010000097.1 GCA_944388645.1 uncultured Clostridia bacterium | reverse complement strand
ATATTTTTTATTTAGTTTTATAAACTATCAAGACATTTCTTTATAAAAACTTCCATGTTAGTTTTATTACTTTTCTCAAACATTTTCATTAAATTTTCAACTTGTTGCTTGTCCGATTCTCCTTTATTTGTTGGAAATAATTCTCTATATACTTTTCCCTTTTCTTTCTTATTTGGTATCCTATCAATTAATTTCAAACCAAATAATACTTCATCAAGATTTTTTTCATTCCATATAGGAATTATGTATGGATTTAACCAGTGATTTTTAAACATTTCTTTAGATATATATTTTTGTATTTTTTCATCACTGGTATCATCTAAATCCATTATTGGCATTAATGAAAAATTTTTTAATATTCCATTTTCTTTTTCAACTTCATACTTATTGTTAAAACTATTTTTATTTTTAAATACATTATTTCCTAATATATTCATTAAGCCATCTATTTGTATGCTCGTTGACCCATTTTTATTTGCATATATTTCTATTGGTAAATGCAAATTACTTTTTATATGCTCCGCTAGAAGGAATTCACTTTTTCCATGTGCTATAACTACACCTTTACAAAATTTAGGATTTATTCTCATCTACATCTTCCTTTTTATTATCTTTTGAGTCTTTTAGAGCATATTTAATTTCTTCAAAGTCTATATAATCAGTCGTTGGAATTCCTCCAAATAAACCTTTAAAATACAAATCACGAGCATTATTATTTTTTTGTATTTTAATTCCATAATCTTTTAAAGAATTTATAATTTTATTTCCATTATAATCAGTAGATAATATATAAATATTTTCTTTTGGTAAAACTTCTAATAATAAAGTATTATGAGTGGTTATAATTAATTGACCTGTAATTTCATCTTTTATTGACATTATAATGTTTTTCATTAATACATCATGTATTCCATTATCTATTTCATCGATAATTACTGTTTCTCCTAGTAAAGCACCAATCAATGCATTAAATTGTTCTAATATTCTTCTTGTTCCAGCAGACTCTATTTTAGAAGGAATTGATTTTATTTCTCCACCTATCATTTTATAAAAATATAGTTCATAATTGATTATGTCTCTTTTTTCAATTATATTATATTTAACTTCTTTAATATCAGCATAACCCTGAGTAAAAAATATGTTTAATACATTTTCGCATCTTTTTAATACATCTATTTGTTCTTTTTTTATATATCCTCTCTCTATATTTGTCAATTTTCTCTCTTTTACAAGACTGTCTGATATCATTCTTACAGTTCCTTTATCCACATGTACAGTCATTCCCATAATTTGAATTATTACTTTAATAATATTTTCAGTTATATTATTAAATACATAATCTTTATTTTTCTCAAATATTTCAAAGAATACAAGAGATAAAAAAGAATATTTTCCCCAATACATATCTATTATTTCCATAAGTTTTTTATTGTATTGTTCATTTAAAAATATATTTTTATTTAATGATTTATTTATTTTTTCACCTTGTTTCGTTATTTCAAACAAATATCCATTTTGCTTTCCAGCTAAAAAATATAGTTTTTCTTCTATAACTTCATCATTGAATTTAATATAATAAAATCCATCCTTATCATCAATTTTAAAGCCATATTTAATTTCTGTTGGTTCTTTTTCATCTATCATTCTATACTCATTATAATTCATTGATAGTAGAGATAATTGCTTTATTTCTCTAGGTAACTGTTCTTCTATGTCTTCTTGTCTTTTTGAAATCTCTATTGGTATTTTGTTTATTAATACATCTGTTACTCTAGCCATTGTTAATTGTTGTAAAAACTTAAATAATTCTACTATATTAGTTTTTCCGCTTCCATTTTCACCATATATAGCTATAAAATTATTTGTTTTGTTTTTTGTTTTATTTAAATTGAATTCTATATCTCTTAAAGATTTAAAATTTTTAGCATTTGCGTAAGTAATCATTGTATTACACCTCCTGTAATATTCTTTCACTTTTAAACTTTTCTATTCAATTTTACACCGTTTTTTGTTATAAGTCAATTATTTTTGATATATTTTGTATCATTTTTATAAAACTTTATTATATTATATGTATAAAGATTAAAAATATTACAGCAATTTCTTGTTTTGAAAATCTTGTTTATATAAGCATCAAAAATCACAAAAGTCAAACGACTTTTGTGATAGTTTGCACATTTTCCTAACGACTTTTTGTATATTTTCACACATTTTCCTAACGACTTTTTCAAGTTACAAACTTTACTCTGAAACTTCTTCTGGCATGTTTTCATATAAAGGCACTATAAAGTTTAAGCTTGCATCTACTGTATTTGATGCTTCATATATGGATTTCATATTACTTGCTTCTGATTGTGGCGCTAGTAAGTTTTGCATATATTGGTGTGTATATAAACTTGTACCTTGTGCTACTACGTCAAATTTTTGTAGGTACAATGTGTTTTGTCCTACATTTATATAGCCGTTTTTTACAAAATCTATTCCACCTATTAAAGCTTTTTCTAGAGAATCCCAACCTTGATTATATGCATACTGTGCTGCATTTTGTAAGATTTCTTCACTTGAGTTACCAGTAGCATTTACATTAAATGGATTGTATACTATTGTGCCATTATGTTCATACCCTCTTGATAAAGCTGTACCGCTTCTTCCTTGTTCTTGTATTAGTCTTGAGGTTACAAAATATGCATCTAAGTTTGCATTTTTTCCAGCTTGCAAAAGTGCTTCTGCTATTTCGTCTCCTTCTAAGAAAGAGCCTTCTGTAAGTGATTTAATTCCTTCTACTGTTTGAGCACCTTCTGTATATTTTAATTCTGCAAATTGAAATATATTATCTTCATTTAATATATTTCTTGGATCCATTTGATGCCTTATGGCTTTACTTGATGCACAAAGCCAAGTTCCATTATCGTATCTTTTATCTTGGCATACCTCACATCTCCAATCTTCTGGATATTTAGAAGAATCTGGAATTAAATTTAAAGGATTTGTTCTTGTGTCTGAATGTCCTTCATTTTGGATAACCTCTTCCCAATCTAGCCTTGTATAGAATAGTGTAAATGTCCAATTAGGATGTTTTTCTTGCAATTCATCTATTAATTCTTTATACCCTGGATATTTTTCCTCGTTTAGATTTTCCCCATCATATAATACGTATTTTTGTTTACTTTGTTCTTCTATTATTACAGAAACAATAATTATTGCAATGATAATAATTAATATAATGGCTACAATTAATATTTTTATCTTTGTTGGTATGGCTTTTATTATTTTTATTAAATTATTTATTATATTATATATTTTCGCTTTCATGTTTTTTATTATACCATAAAACAAAAAAATTTTGCATAAAATATGAAAAAAAGAAATTATTCTACTTTTTTTAAGTAGAATAATTTTTTATTTTTGTTTTTTCCCATATCATGGTATATTCTTTTTCATTTGTTTCTTTATCAGTATTTTCTTTTATGATTTTAAATCCATTTTTCTCATAAAATTTGATAGCTTTTTTATTTTTTTCATATACATTTAATATAAGTTTTGGTTTAAGTTGTTTTACTTTTTCTAGTAATACTGTGCCAATTCCTTTGTTTTGATTAATCTCTTTTATAAAAATGCCTTCTATATAATTGTTATTTATTCCAATAAATCCTTCTATAGTATTTTTATCTATATATACATATATTTCGGCACTTGGTAAAATGCTTTTTACATAATTAAATTTTTCTTCCCAATATTCTTTTGGAATAAAGTTATGTGCTTTTATATTCTCTTCTTTCCAAATTTGCATTACAGCATCTATATTATTATCATTAAGCCTTCTAATCATTAAATCTTATTCACCTTCTATATTTTTATTCATCATTTGGAATTGCTATAACTGTTGCTCCTCCTGCTTGTTCTACTTCAATTCCTAGTAATTCATTTATATAGCTATCGATTGATTTAAGAGGGAAACATAGGCTTATTTTCCCATCTTGTGAAATTATGTATCTGTTTCCTATTGTTACGTCACCTTTTTTACCTGGTATTAAGTATTCATAGTTGTTTATTTTTACTTTTATTCCACCATTGTATTCTTCTGTTATATCATAATCTTCAAGCCAAGATGGAGTAGCTATATCTGAGTATATTAATGGTGTTGTTATTTTTTCTATTTGTTCGTTGTCTGTTATTTCTATTGATTTATTTTTGTATTCTATTGTTATTTTATCTGTAGAAAACATTTCTCTTTTAGTTTGGTTATCTTCTAATGCATTTTCTATAATATTTTCAAATGTATCTACTCTATAAGCTTCTGAAAGTATTCCATCTTTTAATA
>CALXJO010000096.1 GCA_944388645.1 uncultured Clostridia bacterium | reverse complement strand
GTTAGACCTTTTTTCTCTGTTGATGTCATGTGTTCTGAAAATGCCCCATCATAAATTAGTCCTGAATATTCATGGAAATTTTCTTCTAGGCTTGAAAAACTATCACTTGTTATACTGCTTACTTGTGTTGCAAATGCATTTGTTCCTTTATTTGTTAATTCTCCCCATTTGATTCTACCTGCGTTTAAATCTACAGATAGCTGGTTTAAGGTGTTTTCGAGATCTACACTATATGTGTGTAGCTCTTTTAAATTATTTAGATCATCTTGTGTTAAACTTTCTCCATCTATATTTTTTCTAGATAGTGAATAGCTATAATCACTTACTTGGTTTAAAAATTTTGATGTGTTTTCTAGTTCATGACTACTTATTGGTAATTGTGCTAAACAGCTTTGTGCAATGCTTGCTTCTCTCCATACATTTGTTAGAGTTTCTGCTCCATGTTCTGGAGATGTTGATATTAAGGCCTTTGCTAAATATGTTTCTACATTTTGTACATAATCTACTAGCTCAAAAAATGACATATTATATTTATTTTCTGTTGCAGTTATATATTGTCTAGTTTCTTTATATGCATAATATGCAAGAGCTCCAACCAGAGCCACAGCAATGACTATTGCTATTATGATATATGAAGTTTTATTACTTAAATTTTCTTTCCAATTTTTAACTTTACTCAAAATAAATCCCTCCATTATTTACAAAATCTATGTTTTCCAATTGTTTTAATTAAAGGTCTTGACCAAATCCACGAATTTGTTGCTGTGTCTGGGTTAAAATAATATATAGCTCCACCTGTTGGATCCCAGCCATTTAATGCATCTCTTGCAGCTTTTACAACTGTAGAACTTTCTGCAATTGGTACATTAATTTGTCCATCTGCAACAGCTGTAAATGCGCCTGGCTCATAAATTACACCTGCAATTGTATTTGGAAATTGAGGAGAATTTACTCTGTTTAGAATAACTGCTCCAACTGCTACTTGCCCTTCATATGGCTCTCCTCTTGCCTCGCCATTAATTGCTCTTGCCAAAAGTTGTACATCTGATGTTGTTCCAGAATTACTTGCAGCCTCTGCTGTGCTTGAAAACAATTCTTTAATTAAAAGAAAAGCAGATATAGAAACAGTAAATAATAAAATAATTGAAATTATATTTTTAATTAAATTCTTTTTCATAATACCTTCCTTAAAAAATATTTTCTAATATTATGTTATAATTCACATACATTGTAATATTTTATAGAAAATTTATATATTTTTTGAGAATTTTTCGTCTTCGCGCAGAAGTTTGGAGCTTTTGCTCCAGCAAGAAGCGATAAAATTCGAAAAAACATATAAATTTTCTTAATATAACATTAATTTGTAAATCTGTGAACTTTAACAATATTATTGGTATTTTTTCTAATTTTATACATTCTACTTTTGTTTTTTTGTTTAATATGTTAAAATTGTAGTATCTTGAAAGGATGGTTATTATGAGAAAAATTTTAATTTTTTATGCATCTTATGGTGGAGGACATTTATCTGCAGCAAATTCTATAAAACAATGCATTGATGATAATTTTAAGGATTGCGAGACAAAACTAGTAGATTGCATGGAATATGTAAATAGACCTGTAAATAAAATTACAACAACTGCATATAAAGAACTTGCAAAAAAGTTTCCTTGGGCTTGGGGCGAGGTTTATTCTCATTCACAAAAAGGACCTCTTGCACATATAAGTTCTGCATCAAATAATTTGCTTGCAAAAAAATTATTAAAATTGTTAAAAGAATATCAGCCAGATATTGTAATCTCTACACATCCTTTTGGAAGTCAAATGGTAAGTTATTTAAAAAGAAAAGCTTTAGTTGATTGCAAGCTAGCAACTATAATGACAGATTTTGCACCACATGATCAGTGGCTAGTTGGAAAAGACTATGTAGATTATTACTTTGTTTCTCATGAAAAAATGAGACAAGAATTAATTAATAGTAATGTGGCAGAAAATACTGTTTTTGCAACTGGAATTCCACTTTCTAATAGATTTTTAATGCATTTTGATAAAGATGAAATAATGAAATCTATGGGATTAAATCCTGATAAGAGAGTAATTTTATTCTTTGGTGGTGGAGAGTTTGGTCTTGGAAGAGATAAAACAGTAAAAATACTAAATTCTTTTATTACACATGTTAAGAATCATCAAATTGTTGCAATTGCTGGTAAAAACGAGAAAATGAAAATTGCTTTTGACAAATTAGTTGCCGAAACAAATTCTGAAAGTTTTGTAAAAGTTTTAGCATATACAAAACAAGTTCCAGAACTTATGAGTATATCAGACTTAGTTGTTACAAAACCAGGAGGACTTACAACAACAGAAAGTTTAGCATCAGGCTTGCCAATTGTTGCAATTAACCCAATTCCAGGTCAAGAAGAAGAAAATGCAAAATTCTTAGAAGATGAAGGAGTTGCAATTTGGCTTAAGAAAAATGATGATTATGATAAAATAATTGCTGATTTATTATCAGATGAAGATAAATTACATCAAATGAAAGTAAATACAAAATTACTTGCTAAGAAAAACTCAACAAGAGATATTTGTGACATAATTCTTGGCAAAGATTAGATTGGAGGTTATAACTTTGAATAGGAAATATGACTATGAAAGCAAAATAAAGCACAGAACTTTCGGCTGTGCACTATTACAACGAGATTTTTGCTATATAGCGTTGTAATAGTTTAGGTAAGTATATAGCAATTATATCTCGTTATTACAAATTTTTAAAAATAAGGAGATATAATTATGATAGAAATAGAATTAAATAATATAAAGAAAAATTACGGATTAAATAATGTTTTAGACGGAGTAAGTTTTGAGGTTAAAACTTGTGAAAGAATTGCTTTAATTGGTGAAAATGGTGCAGGCAAATCCACACTTTTAAACATAATAGCATCTATTGAAAAACCAGATTTCGGTACAATTTCTATAAGAAGAGGTGCATCTATTGGTTATTTAAAACAAATTTATGAAGACGATGTTTTAAATCCTACAGTTCAAGAATTCCTAAGTACTAGCTTTAAAGAGTTTTTTGATTTAGAAAATAAAATGAATGAATTAGAACTTGAAATGGAAAACAATTCTAATCCTGCTATTTTAAATAAATATGGTAATTTGCAGGATTTATATATTTCAATGGGTGGTTATGATTTAAAAGAAAAGTTTAGTAAGATTTGTGGCGGATTTAATTTTAGTAAAGATTTTTTAAATCAGAAATATAATAATTTAAGTGGTGGCGAAAAAACGATGGTAAATCTTGCTTCTATACTACTTAAAGAGCCTTCAATTTTATTACTTGATGAGCCAACAAACCATTTAGATATTAATGCTTTAGAATGGTTAGAGAATTTTTTAATTAATTATAAAGGTAGCATTTTGATGGTATCACATGATAGATATTTTTTAGATAAAGTTGCTACAAAAACAATTCTCTTAGAAAATGGGAAGTCCAAAATCTATTTTGGAAATTATTCTTACTTTCTTGAAGAAGATGAGAGAAGAACACTTGCTGAATTTGAAAATTATAAAAGCCAGCAAAAGCAGATTGAGAAAATGAAAGAATCTATAAAGACTCTTAGAAAGTTCGGAAATCTTGCTAAAACCGAAATGTTTTTTAAAAGAGCTAAATCTATAGAAAAAAAGCTTGCTAAAATGGAAGTTTTAGATAAAGTTGTTTTAGAAGAAAAACCTATTAATCTGCAATTTAAAACTGAAAATCGTTCTGGAAAAGATGTTTTAAGAGTTGAGCTTTTAAACAAAAGTTTTGATGATAAAACCATTTTTAATGATATTAGCTTTGATATATTTTATGGCGAAAGAGTTTGTTTAATGGGAAAAAACGGTTCTGGTAAAACAACTTTAATAAAAATGATTTTAGATTTAGATAAAGATTATACTGGAACTATTAAACTTGGCTCTAGCGTAAATATTGGATATATTCCACAAATTATTGAATTTTCAGAAAATGAAACAATTTTGGACTTTTTTCTAAAATCATTTAATGGTTCCGAAACCCAGGCTAGAACATATCTTGCAAAATATAGATTTAGGCAAAACGATGTTTTTAAAAAGGTATCTAGTCTTTCAGGCGGAGAAAAAGTAAGAATTAAGTTATTAGAGTTAATGCAAAAAGATGTTAATTTCTTGATTTTTGATGAGCCTACAAATTATATAGATATTTCAACAAGAGAAGTATTAGAAGAAACTTTGCAAAATTTTAATGGAACTGTTTTGTTTATTTCACATGATAGATATTTTATAAATAAACTTGCAACAAGAATTTTAACCATAAAAAATAA
>CALXJO010000095.1 GCA_944388645.1 uncultured Clostridia bacterium | reverse complement strand
CATTAAAATTTTCTTGCTTTTTTTGTTGCAATTTTCGACATTTATGATATATAATATCGGTATATAAAAATTAAATAATTGGGAGTTTTAATATGAGAAAAAACATGGTAACTCACGAGTCAAATGGCTATAAGATAATAGTTGTTGACGATGAACAAGGTATTGTTGATTCTTTATCAATATTTTTAAAACGTTCTGGCTATGATTTTTGTCGGCCTTACCAATCCTTTAGAGGCTATTGAGCGTATTAAATCTGAACATTTTGATATGTTAATATTAGACTTTATGATGGACCCAATCCATGGAGATGAAGTTGTTGAGGAAATAAGAAAGTTTAATACTGAACTTTATATTTTATTATTAACAGGACATAAGGACTTAGCTCCACCACTTGAAACAATTAAAAGACTTGATATTCAAGGATATTGCGAAAAAAGTGATAAATTTGATCAGTTACTTTTACTTATTGAATCTGGAATTAAGTCTATAGAACAAATGAAAACAATACAAAAAATTAACGAAGAATTACGTGATAAAAATGATGAACTAGAGAAAGCTTATTTAGATACAATTGGGATTTTGCGTCAAACAGTTGAAGCAAAAGATCCATATACACGAGGACATTCTGATAGAGTTTCTGAGTTTGCAGTATTAATAGGTACTAAAATGGGACTTGATGAAAAGACTATTCATATATTAAAGATTGGTGGTCTTTTCCATGATATTGGAAAAATCGGTATCCCTGATAGTATTTTATTAAAAGAATCAAAATTAAGTGATGATGAGTACTCTCAGATTAAGAACCATCCTACAATTGGAGCACATATTTTAGGAAATGCTACAGTATTCCAAGATATTATTCCTATTGTAAAATATCATCATGAAAGATATGACGGAAGAGGTTACCCAAGTCAGCTTGCAGGTACAGACATACCACTAATTGCAAGAATTACAGCAGTTGCAGATGCATTTGATGCTATGACTTCTAAAAGAACATATAGAGATAGCCTACCTATAGAAAAAGTAAAAGAAGAAATAGAAAGATGCTCTGGCACACAATTTGACCCAGAAATAGCAAAATTATTCTTAGGAATGTTAAATAATGAATATAACTCAATATTAGAGATTCAAGACAAATATAAAGCATAAGAATTTCGCCTAAAAGGAATCGCCCAAAAAGGGGCGTCCCTCTTGGGCGATTTTTTTATTTTACTTTCATAGATAATTTTACTTTTTGTTTATCTTTATCTATTCCAATTACTTTTACATCTACAACATCTCCAACAGATACTATATCTGATGGATTTTTTACGAAGCTTTCGCTCATTTCAGATATGTGTACTAGTCCATCATGTTTTACTCCAACATCTACAAATGCTCCAAAGTCTGTTACATTTCTAACTGTTCCTTTTAATGTCATACCTTCTCTTAAATCTTCAAACTTTAATACATCTGAACGTAATACAGGTTTTGGCATGTCTTCTCTTGGGTCTCTTCCTGGTTTTATTAGTTCATTGATAATATCTTTTAGAGTTGGCTCTCCAACTTCTAGTTGTTTTGCAAGTTCTTTAATGTCTTTATCATTATTTAGTTTTGAAAGTTTTGCTTTTATTTCTTTTAGTTTTTCTTTATCTGCTAAGTCGTCTACTTTAAAGTTTTCCTTTTCTAATAGTTGTTCTGCAATGTTATAACTTTCTGGGTGTACTCCTGTAATCTCTAAAGGATTTGTTCCTCCTGGAACTCTAATAAATCCTGCACATTGTTCATATGCTACCTTACCTAGCTTTGGGACTTTTAGTAATTCTATACGTTCTTTTATTGTTCCTTTTTCTTCTCTATATTTTACAATGTTTTTAGCTATTGTTTTGTTTACACCTGATACATAAGAAAGTAGAGATGGTGTTGCTGTATTTATATCTACACCAACAGTATTAACAGCATCTTCTACAACACCTGTTAAGCTTTCTTCTAATCTCTTCTGATTTACATCATGTTGGTATTGCCCTACTCCAATTGCTTTTGGATCTATTTTTACAAGTTCAGCCAATGGGTCTTGTAATCTTCTTGCAATAGAAATTGCTCCTCTTAAAGAAACATTTATATCTGGGTATTCCTCTGTTGCAAGTTTTGAAGCAGAGTATACAGAAGCTCCTGCTTCAGATACTATTACATAAAATAAATCTTTGTTATATTTTTCTTTTATTTCTTTAATTAAATCTGATACAAATTGTTCAGATTCTCTAGATGCAGTTCCGTTTCCTATTGCAAACATATTTACATTATCTTTTAATATAAGTTTTGTTAATTCCTTTTTTGCACCTTCTACATCGTTTTGTGGCTCTGTTGGGTATACAGTTGTTGTGTCTAATACTTTACCAGTTTCGTCTATTACTGCAATTTTGCAACCTGTTCTATATGCAGGGTCAAATCCTATAACTGTTTTTCCTTTTATAGGACTTACCATTAGTAATTGTTTTGCATTTTTTCCAAATACTTTTATTGCTTGCTCTTCTGCTTTTTCTGTTAAATCTGCTCTTATTTCTCTATCTATAGAAGGTTCTATTAATCTTGTAAAACTATCTTCTATGCAGTTTTTTAGTAATTCTGCATATTGGCTTTTATTGTCTTTAATTATATCTTGTTCTATATGTGATAATATTTTATCTTCTGGTTTTTCTATTTTTACCTTTAAAAACTCTTCTTTTTCTCCCCTATTTATTGCTAAAATTCTGTGGCTTGGAATTCTATTTACTTTTTCACTAAAATCATAGTACATTTCATAACTAGATTTTTCTTCTGGATTTGTGGCTTTTGTTACAATTATTCCTTCTCTGTAGCATATTTTCTTAATTACTTTTCTATATTCTGCATTATCTGAAATATTTTCTGCAATTATATCTAAAGCTCCATTTATTGCTTCTTCTGTAGAAGCAACTCCTTTTTCTTCATCTATATAATTTTTAGCAATTTCTTCTATAGGCTCTTTATTTTCTTGATCAAAAATAATATTTGCAAGTTCTTCTAAGCCTTTTTCTTTTGCAATAGTTGCTCTTGTTCTTTTCTTTTGTTTATATGGTCTATATATATCTTCTACATCTGCAAGTGTTACTGCATTTTCTAAATCTTTTACAATTTCTTCTGTAAGCTTGCCTTGTCCATCTATTAATTTTACAACTTCTGCTTTTCTTTCTTCTAGATTTCTTAGATAATTTAGTCTTTCTCCAAGTGTTCTTAATTGTTCGTCAGAAAGTCCTCCTGTTGCTTCTTTTCTGTATCTAGAAATAAATGGAATTGTATTTCCTTCGTCAATTAAGTTAATTGCACTTTCTACTTGTTTCTCCTTAACACCTAATTCATCTGAAATTATTTTTATTATTTTATCCATTGATTTTTCCTTTCTTCATAAATCTAATTGACTTCTCATAAAAATTAATATATCATAATTTTATATAAAAAGAAAGGGGCTTTTGTATGAAATCTTCAGATTATAAAAAAGAAGCCAGAAAAGATTTAAAAGGTAAATGGCTTAGATGTGTTGGAATTACAATAGTATATTTTCTTATAATTTTTATTTTAGGATATATACAAGGAATTCTTCCATTACGTCTTGAATTTTTAATAAGTATATTATCCATTATAATTGGTATTCCTCTTGCTTTTGGCCTAATAGCTTCATTTTTTAACATTTATAATAATAAGAGAACCAATGTCTTTGATTTTATTTCACTTGGTTTTAGCCATTTTGGTAAAGCATGGAGCATATTTTTTCATACTTTATTAAAAATGATTGTACCAATTATTATGATATTTTGCTCTTTAATTATAATTGCTATTGCTTTATCATCTCTTATTGTTTCAATAGTAATAAAGAGCTCTGTAATGCTTACTCTTATTTTATCATTAATTATATTTATAGCATTTGGTGTTTATATAGCAGGATTAATTATATTAATAGTAAAATCTTATTTCTATCCTTTATCTTATATAATTTTTGCTGAATCACCAGAATTATCTACCAGAGAAATATTAAGTAAAAGCGAAACACTTATGCAAAACAAACGTGCAAAATTATTCATTTTACAACTTAGCTTTATTGGATGGTTTATATTATCATTCTTTACTTTAGGACTTGGATTTTTATGGCTAATCCCTTACATTCAATTTTCAACATTTGCTTTTTATAAAAATGTAAAAGAAGAAAAATTATCAGAAAAACAAAAAGAGAACTAAATTTTATTTTTTATGTTTTAGGAACACTTTACAATCATATTTAAATACATTCAATAATAAATTAAGCTTCCCGACCACTTTTGGTATGTTAATATCAAAAAGTGGTCGGGAAGAAGCTTT
>CALXJO010000094.1 GCA_944388645.1 uncultured Clostridia bacterium | reverse complement strand
TTATTTATTATTTATATTTTTTTATTTATTTTATTTTTTAATTATTATTAAATTATTTTTTATTTATTTTAATTTAATATTATTACTAATTTATTTTTATTTAATTATTAATATTAATTTATTTTTTATTATATTTTATTTTTATAATATTTTTAAATTAATTTATTTTTTATTTAATGAATTTATTTTAATTAATTATTTTATATTATTTTTATTTAAATATTAATAAAAAAATAAAGAACCTTTTTCAGGTCCTTTAGATTTTATTGTAATTCTGTTTTTACTGTTTGTATTTCTGTTGGAGTTGCTTGACTGGCTGGTTTATAATATCCTTTTGCTTGTGCTATTTTAAATAATTCATATTGAAAGCTTTCATCATTATTTCTTATTTGTTGTATTGTTTGTCTTAATTGCATGTTCTCAGCCTCTGTTATAACTCCTTGGTATGTTTTAAGACTAGATTTTACACCATCTAATATATCATTAACCATTGTTTTTTCGTCCATGACTATACCTCCTATATATTTAAAAATGACATTAATTTCTGTTTTGTATTTAAAGCGTCTTGTGCTGATTTTGTAAATATTTGTTTTATTTGTGGATCAACTGCTTGTGAGGCATATGTGTTTAATTTTTGATATGATGTTTCATGTGCACCTATTAGATGACGTAAATTTTGTAATTCTACTTGAGTTAAATTTGACATTTTTATAACTTCCTTTCTATGTTTTTCTAATCTTTATTATTTACAAATTAATTTTTTTTATTCATATTTTGAAAGTTATAATAAAATTTTTCCTATTTCATTCCAATTATTAACTCTAACTAAATTATTTTTTTGTAATTCTTCATTAGGTATATTTTTGTTGTGATAAGCTGTAAATAGTAGTTTTAATTCTGCATCTCCATCTAGATTTGATGGTTTGTCATCTATTTTTATTTGACATTCTACAATTTCTTTATTACTTGTAAAAATATATTGTTCTGGTTGTATAAAAGGAAAATTTTTAATTAAATAATCAAATTTATTTTTTAGTAGTTCAGATGATTTTTCTTTATCATCTCTAAATATGTATGCTGTTGTTATATAAAGCTCATATTTTTTATTTAGTTCTTCCATCACGTTGTAGGCATTTGGTAAAATTTGAGTATAATCATATATGTTCTTTTGTGCAAAGAATTTTGCCCATTCTTGCATTTTCTCTTTTGGTATTAAATCTTGAATATAATATGTATGAATATCTTCTTCTTTATAGTTTGTTCCTAAAAAGTCATTTACAAGTTTTAAGAATCCTCCTCCACATATTACATCATCCATGTCAATCATTATTTTTTTCATTTTTTACTCCTTTAAAGTATTTCTAAGCCTGCAAATTTTGCCATTAGTCTCTTGTGTCCTACTTTATCAAATTCCAAGTCTACTTTTATATCGTCATCTTCTTTTTCTAGTTTTGTGATAACACCTTCACCAAATTTCTTATGATAAACTCGTTGTCCTACTTGATATTTTGATAAATCTATTCCTTCATCTTTATTTTTTATTGTATTTAAGAAGCTTTCTGCTGTTCTGAATTGGAAATTATTTTTTGGTTTTGTGTCTACTATTGAACTGGCTACAGATTTTACTTCTGGTTCATCTATTTTATATGTTTTTACTGTTTGACCTTTTCCATAACTCCATCTATAGCCAAAGTCTTTGAAATCCTCATTATTTGAAGTGTTTCTTTCTACTACTTCTGCATACCCTTCTAGTAGTTCTTCTGGTATTTCTTTTACAAATCTTGATACTTGATTATAACTTGTTGAGCCAAATATTGTTCTGTGTTTTGCACATGTTAAGTATAAATATTGTTTTGCTCTTGTAATTCCTACATAGAATAGTCTTCTTTCTTCTTCTAACTCCTTTGGTTCTCCTATTGATTTGTATCCTGGGAATATTCCTTCTTCCATTCCAACTAAGAATACTACTGGGAATTCTAGTCCTTTTGCACTATGAAGTGTCATTAATGTTACAGAATCTTCTTGATCTTCTAGGTTATCTATATCACTAGAAAGTGTAATATTCTCCAAAAATTCTGCTAATGTGTTATCTGCAGATTGCTCCTCAAATTCTATTGCAACTGTTAAAAATTCCTCTAAGTTTTCTATTCTAGTTTCCGCTTCTACACTATTTTCTAATTCTAAGGCTTTTGTATATCCTGTATCTTTTAATGTTTGTTTAATTAAATCAGATATTTTTAACTCATCTTTTTTATTTCTTAATTCTTCTATCTGGTTTATAAAATCTCTTGAGCTTAAGTATACTCTATTTAATTCATATTCTTGCGCATTTTTTATTATTTCATACATAGATATACCTGTTTTATCAGATATTTCTTGTATTTTGTCTAAACTTGTTTTTCCAATTCCACGTTTTGGCTCATTTATAATTCTTCTTAAAGATAAGTTGTCCGCTGTATTATGAATTAATCTTAAGTATGCAATTATGTCTTTTATTTCTTTTCTTTCATAGAATTTTAAACCACCAATTACTTTATAAGGAATTTGCTCTCTCATAAGAATATCTTCTATTGCTCTTGATTGAGCATTCATTCTATATAATACTGTGAAGTCTGAATATTTATAATATTCTTCTGTTCTTAGATGATTTATTTGTTCTACAATGTATCTTCCTTCATCATATTCATCTTCTCCACAATATATGCAAGGAATTTGACCTTCGTCATTTTCGGTCCATAAATTCTTTTCATATTTGTTTTCGTTATGTTTTATTACTGCATTTGCTGCTTTTAAAATATTTCCTGTGCATCTATAATTTTGCTCTAATTTAATTATTTTAGTTCCAGGGAAGTCTCTTTCAAAATTTAATATATTTGTAATGTCTGCTCCTCTAAAGCTATATATTCCTTGGTCATTATCTCCTACAGCTGTTATATTTCCATATCTAGAAGCAAAAAGTGAAACTAATGTAAATTGTGCTTTGTTTGTATCTTGATACTCGTCTACTAGAATATATTGGAATTTTTCTGTATAGTATTCTAGAACATCTGGATTTTCTGTTAATATTTTAATTGTAAAGTTAATAATATCGTCAAAATCTATTGCATTATTTTCTCTTAATTTGCTTTGATATAACTCATAAATTTCAGCAATTTTTTCTTTTCTAAAATCACCTGCATATTTAACACTATATGCTTTTGGCTCTAGCATTTCGTTTTTTCCATTGCTTATTTCTGAAAGTACAGCTCTATCTGTAAATAGCTTGTCATCTACTTTTAGTGTTTTTAAACATTCTTTTACAAGTGTTCTTTGGTCTGATGTATCGAATATTACGAAGTCAGATTTATAGCCTATTCTATCTATATATCTTCTTAATATACGCACACAAATAGAATGGTATGTTCCCATCCATACATCTTTTGCATCATCGCCTATTAATTTTTCTATTCTTTCTTTCATTTCGTTAGCGGCTTTATTTGTAAATGTTATGGCTAGTATGTTCCATGGTTTTACGCCATTTGCTATGTCATATGCTATTTTATGTGTTAGGACTTTTGTCTTTCCGCTTCCAGCACCTGCTATTACTAGGCAAGGTCCTTCTGTTGCAAGTACTGCTTCTTTCTGTTTATTGTTTAATCCTTGTATTATCTCTTCTTTATCCATATTGCTTCCACTCCATATCTTTTTGTTTTATTCGCTTTTTGCATTATATAAAAAATGCTCTTAAAAGTCAATATATTTTAAGAACATTTGTTTTTATTTTCGCCCAAGAGGGACGCCCTTTTTTGGGCGAAAGCTATATCTTCTCTATTATTTTTTCTAATGCGTCATATATTTCTTTTGCACATTTTCTATAAATTTCTACTGGATAGCCCCATGGGTCTTGTATGTCTTCATCTTGTATTTCTGGTCCGTATGCATAGCCTTTTATTGTAAATATTTTATGATCAAGTTCTGGATATTTGTATTCTACAGTTGTTAGTTGTGCATGTGTTGCACAAAGAATTAGGTCCATTTCTTTTATTGGACTGTTTTTTATATTTGTTGATTTATGTTGTAATAAATTTACGTCATAGTCTTCTTTCATTACTATTATTGCTTCATCTGTAGAGTATTCGCCTGTTGAGGCTTGTATTCCTGCAGAGTATACCTCTACGTCTGTTCTATTTCTGTCTTGAAGCATTTTCTTAAATAATCCTTCTGCCATTGCACTTCTGCATGTATTTCCTGTACATATAAACATTACTTTTTTACTCATAATATAACTTCCTTCTATTTTAATTTATATTGATTATATATTAAAGATTTAGAAAAGTAAATGTTAATTTAGCTTAAATTTACAGCAAGTAGTCCTAATACGAAGCCAATTATGTTTCCAATGGTCGCTATTTTTCCATCAT
>CALXJO010000093.1 GCA_944388645.1 uncultured Clostridia bacterium | reverse complement strand
TTTTGATTTCCAATTCTAGCCAAACCACATACTATTGCTTTATCATCTTTACAATTCCTATCTCCATGTAGCTCTATAAATTCATCAAATATTTCGTCTACATATTCTAAGGCTGTTTTTCTTTTTGGATTTCTTGCAATTTCAACTCTTTCCCATGCAGATAATTGTGACTTTGCCAAAGTTTTTCCCTCCTTTATTTATTAAACATAATTAATTTATACAAAGTATCTTTTAAATCTTTTCTTTCTACTATCTTATCTATAAATCCATGCTCTAATAAAAACTCTGCTGTTTGGAAGCCTTCTGGTAATTCTTCACCTATTGTTTGTTTTATAACTCTTTGACCTGCAAAACCTATCATTGCTCCAGGTTCTGCTAAGATTATATCTCCTAAACTTGCAAAAGAGGCTGTAACTCCTCCGTATGTTGGATCTGTTAGCACTGATATATATAAAAGACCTGCCTCATCTAATTTTGTTAAGGCTGCTGTTGTTTTTGCCATTTGCATTAAAGAAACTATTCCTTCTTGCATTCTAGCTCCACCAGAAACTGTAAATATTATAATAGGAAGTCTTTGCTCTATTGCTTGTTCTATTGCATATGTAATTTTTTCCCCTACAACAGCTCCCATACTTCCCATTAAGAATCCACTATCCATTATACATATTACAACTTTTTCTCCATTAATCTTACAAGTTCCAGCAGCTACTGCTTCATCTATTCCTGTTTTTTCTTTTAAAGTTTTTAATTTTTTTGGATAGTCTTCTAATCCTAATGGATTGCTGGTTTCAATATTTAAGTCAAATCTTTTATATGTTCCAACATCAGCTATCATCTCTAATCTTTTATTAATATGCATTCTAAAATAATGACCACAGTAAGGACATATACTTAAATTTTCTCTAACTGTTTCTTTATAAATTATTTCTTTACAATTATCACATTTTACCCATTTTCCTATTGGTATATCTACTTTGTTTTTCTTATTTTGAGGTGGGCTTTCTCTCTTTTTTATTTTGTCAACAATCATCAATTATTTCCTCCTTAAAATGCGCGAAAATTCTTTAAAAATTGTGTATCAAAATCTCCCCTAATGAAGTTAGGATTTGTTATTATTTCAAATAAGAAATCCCTATTTGTTTCTACTCCTTCAATTACTAATTCTTCCAACGCTCTTTTCATTTTTGCTATTGCTTCATTTCTACTTGTTCCAAAAGCTATTATTTTAGCAATCATAGAGTCATAATTGGCTGGAATTGTATACCCTGCATAAATTGCAGAATCTATTCTAATTCCATTTCCACCTGGGAAGTGAAGACCTGTAACTTTTCCAGGACAAGGTCTAAAGTTTTTATCTGGATTTTCAGCATTTATTCTACATTCAATTGCATGACCATTAAATTTTACTTCTTTTTGCTTTATTTTTAGCACTTCTCCTGCTGCAATTCTTATTTGCTCTTTTACTATATCTATTCCTGTTCTCATCTCTGTAATTGGATGTTCAACTTGAATTCTTGTATTCATTTCCATAAAGTAAAAGTTTTTATCTTTGTCAACTAAAAATTCAACAGTTCCACAGCTTGTATATCCTGCTGCTTTTGCAGCTTTTACTGCAGCTTCTCCCATTTTGTTTCTTAATTTTTCATCTATTGCTGTTGATGGAGTTTCTTCTATTACTTTTTGGTTATTTCTTTGAATTGAGCAATCTCTTTCTCCTAAATGAATTACATTTCCATGTTCATCTGCTAAAATTTGTATTTCAACATGTCTTGGATGTGCAACAAATTTTTCTATGTAGACTTCATCATCATTAAAAGCAAGCTTTGCCTCTCTTTTTACTATGTTATAGCTATTTTCTAGTTCATCTTCAGAATTTACAATTCTTATTCCTTTTCCTCCACCACCTGCAGCTGCTTTGATCATTATTGGATAACCAATTTTTTCGGCAATCTTAAGAACATCTTTTAATCCCTTAACACTTCCATCAGAACCAGGAATTGTTGGAACTCCAGCTTCTTTCATCATTTCCTTTGCATTAGATTTGTTCCCAAGCAAGTCTATTACTTTTGAAGTTGGTCCAATAAATTTAATATTTGACTCTTCACAAATTTTTGCAAATTGTGCATTCTCTGATAAGAATCCAAAACCCGGATGTATACTATCTGCTCCTGTTACATTTGCTGCTTCAATTATATTTTTTACATTTAAGTAACTTTCTCTAGAATCTGCAGGTCCAATACAAACAGCCTCATCTGCAAGTCTCGTGTGTAATGCATCTTTATCTGCTTCTGAATATATTGCAACTGTTTTTATATTCATTTCTTTACATGCTCTTATAATTCTTACTGCAATTTCTCCTCTGTTTGCAATTAAAATCTTATTCATAATCTTCTCCTTTTCTACGTGACGAGGACTTTTGGAGACGTGTCCCTAAAAACATCTTTTAGATGTTTTTGAGAAGTGTCCCCAAAAACACCTTTTAGATGTTTTTGAGAAGTGTCCCCGAAAACACCCAAATTTTTATTTATTGTCTATTAGTGCAAATGTTAATTCTCCTTTTGCTGCTACTTTGCCATCTACTGTAGCTAATGCTTCGCCAATTCCAATTGGTCCTTTTTGCTTTATTATTTTTACTTCTAGTTTTAGTTTGTCTCCTGGTACTACCATTTTCTTAAATCTCATTTTGTCTATTCCGCCAAATAATGCATTTTTATTTTTGTTTTCTTCCATACTTAGTATTGCAACTGCTCCAGTTTGTGCTAGACTTTCTGCAATTAATACTCCTGGCATTACTGGATTTCCAGGAAAGTGTCCTTTAAAATACCATTCACTTTCATCTACATATTTATATGCTGTTGCACCTTGACCAGGTGTATATTCCTCTACCTCATCAATCATTAAAAATGGTTCTCTTTGTGGAATTATTTTCTTTATTTCTTCTTTATTTAACATATCTTTCCTCCTCCTAAAACTATATCATCTATGTAGAATACTGCTGATTGCCCTGGTGTTATTCTTGGAACTTCGTTTTCAAATTCTACCTCTATTGTATTTTCATCGTATTTTTTGATACTTGCTTTTTCTTCACTACTTGAATATCTAGTTTTTACACCTACTTGCATTCCTTCTTTTAGCTCATCTATGTTATCTAGTAATAGTAAATTTATATCTTTTACAAGCATTTTTTTCTTGTATATTTTATCTTTTTCTCCTACTATTACTTCGTTTTTTTCTTTGTTGAATCCTATTACAAATAATGGTTCTTTGTATGCTATACCTAAGCCTTTTCTTTGACCTATTGTGTAATTGTATAGTCCTTTGTGTTTGCCTAATACTGTGCCATCTGCTAAAACTATGTTTCCTTCCACTGGCTTTAAGTTTGAATTTTCTTCTAAGAATTTTTTGTAATTTCCATCTGGTATAAAGCAAATGTCTTCACTATCTGGTTTGTTTGCAACTTCTAAATTATGATTTTTAGCTACATTTCTTACTTCATCTTTTGATGTAAATTCGCCAAGTGGAAATATTATATGTTCTAATAGTTCTTTTGGAATACTATATAAAACATAACTTTGGTCTTTGCTTATGTTTTTTGACTTTTTTAATACATATCTTTTATATTTTTCTGAGTATTCAACTCTTGCATAATGACCTGTTGCAATGTATGTACAGTTTAACTCTTTTGCTTTTTCAAGCATTGCTCCAAATTTTAAATATTTATTACATTCTATACATGGATTTGGAGTTTTTTGATTTTTATAACTTTCTATAAAGTTATCTATTACATGTTCTTTAAATTCTTTCTCAAAATTATATGTATGGTGTTCTATTGCTAAATTTTGACATACTTTTTTTGCATCTATGGATACATTTTCTTTATAGAAATTGTTGTCACATTTTGGATTATATAATTCTAATGTACAACCTACTACTTCATAACCTTGCTCTTTTAACAAGATAGCAGAACTACTGCTATCTACTCCACCACTCATTCCTAAAAGAACTCTTTTATTTTTTTCTACTTTATTTTCCATTTTTATTTAATAAATCCTCCAATGTATGCCATGCAAGGAGTGCACATTTTACTCTTGCTGGCATATTTGCTATATTTTTAAATGCAATTGCTTCATCTAATTTTTTTAAGTCCTCTTCTGTTTGTGGCTCTCTTTTTATCATATTTATAAATGTTTCTATTATTTTCTTGGCTTCTTCTATTGTTTTTCCTTTTAAAACATCAATCATAATAGATGTAGAACTTTGGGAAATAGCACAACCATGACCTGTAAACGCCATATCTGCAATTTTATCTCCATCTAATTTTATTTGTAATTCTATTTCATCTCCACAATTAGGATTATGACCTTTCTCGCAAAAGTCACAGCTTTCCAATTTTTTCTTATTATAAGAATTCATACT
>CALXJO010000092.1 GCA_944388645.1 uncultured Clostridia bacterium | reverse complement strand
ATCCATATAAAAACTCCTTTCGTATGTTATATAGTATGAGTTAAATAAAAGAGAAGTTACAAAAAATTTTAACTAAAGAATGGACTTTTTCATTCAAAATTAAATGTAAGTATAATTTTTGACCTACATATTTTAATCATTAATAGGGTAGAATAACTAGAGTAAAACAAAAAGGAGGGAAAATTTTATGCCATTAACAAATAAAGAAAATCAAACAATAAATTGTACAGTAACTTCTTGTAAGTACAATAATAAAGAAAGACAACTATGTAACTTAGAACATATAATAGTAACACCAGTGCAAGGATGTCAAACAAGTCAGCCAGATGAATCAATGTGTTCAAGTTATAAAAATCAAGGGAAATAAATAATTTTGCCCAATAGATATGTCTCTATTGGGCAAAATATTCTCTAATTTAGTTCATCTTCTATATTTAAAAGTCTGTTGTATTTTGCAACTCTATCTGTTCTACAAGGTGCTCCAGATTTAATTTGGCCAACATTTGTTGCAACTGCAATGTCTGCAATTGTTGTATCTTCTGTTTCGCCAGATCTATGAGATATTATTGCTTTATAGCCATTTGATTTTGCAAGTTCAATTGCGTCTAATGTTTCTGTTAAAGTACCAATTTGGTTTGGTTTTATTAATATGCAATTTGCAACATGTAGGTCAATTCCTTTTTTTAGTCTAGCCATATTTGTAACAAATAAATCATCACCAACAAGTTGAACTTTGTTTCCAATTTTTTGAGTTAAAACTTTCCAAGAATCCCAATCTTCTTCTGCTAATCCATCTTCAACTGAAATAATAGGATATTTATTACATAAATCACACACATAATCAATCATTTCGTCTTTAGTTTTAAATTCTCCAGTTTTCCAGAACAAATAACCATCTTTACCAGTTTTCTTTGCTTCATCAAACATTTCTGTTGCAGCTATATCTAAGGCAATACCAACATCTGTATATAGTTTATACCCAGATTTATTAATTGCTTCTACTATGCAATCTAGGGCTTCTTCATTAGAATTTAAATTTGGGGCAAACCCACCTTCATCCCCAACAGCTGTAGATAAGTTTTTTGATTTAAGTAATTTCTTTAAATTATGGTATACAGTAACCCCCATTTCTAGTTTTTGTGCAAAAGTTTTACCACCAACAGGAACAATCATAAATTCTTGAATACTTAAATTATTATCAGAATGTTTTCCACCATTTAAGATATTCATCATAGGAGTAGGAAGTCTATAGCTGTTAACACCGCCTATATATGAATATAATGACATTCCAAGAGAATTTGCAGCAGCTTTTGCACATGCAAGAGAAACTCCTAAAATAGCATTTGCTCCTAAATTTGATTTATTTGGAGTACCATCTAATTTAATAAGTAAATTATCAATTTCACGCTGTGAATAAATGTTTTTATTAATTAGCTTTTTAGCAATTTCTAAATTTACATTATCTACAGCTTCTAATACACCTTTACCAAAATATCTCTCATCATCTGCATCTCGCAATTCATAAGCTTCAAAGCTACCTGTAGAGGCACCAGAAGGAACCATTGCAACACCAGAAAAACCTCCTTCTGTTATTACTTCAACTTGAACAGTTGGGTTACCTCTAGAATCCAAAACCTCAATAGCATGAACACTTTTAATACCTAAATAATCCTTCATAAAATACCATCCTTTCAATTCTATATTAATAATATTATTACCAATATTTAGAAATAAATACAAAATTTTTGCCATACTATGATTGCTTATAAATCAGGAAACAAGAGGAAATAAGTTGATGGATTATGTAAAATATGGTATAATGTTAAGAGTACCAATGTTGTTCATGAAGGTTATATTGCAATTGCAAAAATCTTCGGTTCGAGAGCAACTAGAAGTACTGTAAACATGAGGAGGTTTTACCATGTACAACAACACCGACATTAGCACCGTCTCCATCAACAACACCACCGCAACAAACACCAAAAAAACTCTTCGAATTGCTGGCCTCACCGTTAAAGATTTCTGGAATAAGAAGGCATGGCCTTCTATTCAGAAGTTCTGGACGGACAGCTTCGTTCCCGGAATTAGTGCATTTGGACGTGCATTGTGGAGGGGCGCCCGGCTTAGCTGGGTAGCAGTTCTTGCCTTTGCCATTCTCTGGCTGATGAGCCAGAATGGACTTCTGGACGAACTGCCCAACATCAAATGGATGGTCCAGGCATCAGGGAACATCATCGACTGGGTGTTTGGCTTGCTCCGGAGTTTCGTCTCCTGGATTGCGAGCCATGATTCCTGGCTTCCCAATGAGTTTGAGACTTGGTTCCGTGAAATGATGGCGGTGTAAAACATCCCTACTAGTACACAGGACTATGAGTTATTAAACTCTCGAAACACCGGCTCCCAGGGTACAGATTGCACTTTGCATCTGCCCTGGGAGACCGGATTTTTAGTTGAAAATTATTGATAAAAATAAGAAAATATGCTATAACTGTAATGTTTAATAAACTTATGGAGGTATTTAAATGAATAGAGAAGAAGCGCTTAGATTATTAAAAGAATATAATAAAGAAGAATTTCACTTAAGACATGCACTAACAGTTGAAGGAGTAATGAGATACTTTGCAAGAGAGTTTGGAGAAGATGAAGAGTATTGGGGAATTGTTGGACTACTTCATGATGTAGATTTTGAAAAATATCCAGAGGAGCATTGTCATAAAGCAAGAGAAATACTAAAAAATGCAGGTGCACCAGAAGATATGATTTATAGCATTTGTTCTCATGGTTATGGAGTATGTTCAGAATTAGAGCCCAAAAAGCAAATGGAAAAAATATTATTTGCAACAGATGAATTAACAGGACTAATTTGGGCTGCAGCTAAAATGAGACCATCAAAAAGCACAAAAGATATGGAAGTGTCTAGTTTAAAGAAAAAATTTAAGGACAAAAAATTTGCTGCAGGTTGTTCAAGAGATATAATAAAACAAGGTGCAGAAATGTTAGGATGGGATTTAGATAAATTATTTGAAGAAACCATTTTAGCAATGAGAGACTGTGAAGATTTAGTAAATAGAGAAATCGAAGAAATATAATAAAAAGCTGTAACTAAAAAGTTACAGACAAGTGGTTGGGATGGTGTGATTCGAACACACGCATATCGGAGTCAGAGTCCGAGGCCTTACCGCTTGGCGACATCCCAATATTACATAACAATACAATAATACCACAAAAAAATAAAAAAATCTAGCCTAAAAATATATTTTATAAATAAAGGATTAAAAATGGATAAAAGTGCAATTTTAAATAAATATTCAAATGATGAAGATAAGCTATTTATATCTAAAATTTTAGACAGAATAAAGCTTTCAAAAACAAGAAACCAAATAGTAAATACAGACTTTTTAGATATGTATCAGAAAAAAATAAGTACAGAGATTTTAAAAATAGAGAAAGAAGAAAATTATATTTTTTACAAACCATGGGAAGAAACTGATAGAACTATGCTAATAATATACCCTGGAAAATTCAGTGATTTATTTCTAAATAATAATTTTAATTACGGAACCATAGTTAAAGCTATAAGAATAGAATTACCAAATGAACTAAAAGGAAAATACACACATAGAGATTACTTAAGTGGAATTATGAAATTAGGAATAAAAAGAGAAAAAATAGGAGACATATCAGTTTTTGATGATGGTGCAGACATAGTTGTTTGTAATGAAATTTGCGAATATTTAATAAATAGTTTAAATCAACTAACTAGATTTAAAAAATCTAAAATTGAGGAAATAGACTTAAAACAATTAAGAATACCAGAAATAAAAAAAGAGATTATTAGAATAACAGTTCCAGCTCTAAGACTAGATAGTATTGTATCAGAACTTGCCCATTGCTCTAGAACATCTGCAAATGATATTATTGTAAGCCAAATAGTGTTCATAAACTATGAGAATGAAACAAAAAATTCTAAGCAAGTAAATATTGGAGATGTTCTAGTTATACGAGGAAAAGGGAAATTTATAATAAAAGAATTAGAAGGAAAAACTAGAAAAGATAAACTAGTAGTAATTGTTGAACATTACATTTAAGATGTCGAAAAATGTAGTGCGAAAAGTAAAATTTATGTTGACAAATAAGAACAAACGTTCTATAATGATTTTGGTGATTATTATGGAACGTTTTATTTTACACATTGATGTAAATAATGCATTTCTATCATGGACAGCAGTAGAAAGACTAAAAAATGGAGAAACAGTAGATATAAGAACAATTCCAGCTGTAATTGGGGGAAGCGAGGAAGATAGAAAAGGTATAGTTTTAGCTAAAAGTCCTGTTGCAAAACAATTTGGAATAAAAACTGGAGAGCCATTATATTTTGCAAGAAAGAAATGCCCTCAAATTCAAGTGTTTGCAAGTGACTTTAAAACATACAGAAAATACTCTAACCAAATGATAGAAATT
>CALXJO010000091.1 GCA_944388645.1 uncultured Clostridia bacterium | reverse complement strand
CCGATTAGTGTTACTAACTTATCTTTTGGTATTATTTGATTTATCATGTGATGAATATTGCCATTGATTTGTAATTTGAATTCTATATTATTTTTCTTACATTCTGATTGCATGTATTTAAACATGTCATCAATTTCTTCTATCTCCGCTGTTGGTAGTTTATCTGGATGTTTTATATTTTGTAACTTGTCCGAATACTCTTTCGATAAGTCTGCGATTTGTTCTGTAATTGCTAATTCATTTGCTGTTTCTACACTTACATTATTTACATAGTCTGCTACTTTCTTTTCTAATGCTTTTTGTCTATTATAAAATTCATGATTTAGCTTACTTATCTTATACTTTTCATCAGATAATTCTTTTATCTTCTTGTCTTTATCAGCAATTTCAGTTTTATAATCTTCAATAGTTTGATGTAATAACTTTTGCTTATAATATAAAGTAAGAGTTTTTTGAATCATGATTATCATAATAATGCAAATTACTGTAAAAGCAAGAAATAATTGTTTGTTTACATCACCCTCAAAGTTACCAAATAAACAATATGCTAAAATAACAACTGCACTAATGTTTATCATTACTATATCTAATAAATTGGAATTAATTCTATTTTGTAAAAATTTCAAGCCATTTTTTAATCGTTTTATTTTTGATATTCTCCAAATTATAATTGATAATATTATAGAAATTATAACTATGCATACAATTTTACTATTTATTTTTAGCAAGTTTCTTATTACGTATGTAATGCCAGTAGCAATAGTGAATAAAATTAAACAAATCGAAACACCTATTATTGACGAAAGTATTCCTGTACCTATATAAATTTTGTACCTAACTTTTGTATAATAGGCTATTGAAAAAGTTATTCCCAGTAGTGCAACTATTGAGTTGGTAAAGACTTCTAAAATTTCATATTCAATTGAAAAAATGATAGATATTATTATTTCAATAATCAAATTTTTGAGGCTGGAATTTTTTCTATCAATAAGTATTGCTATAATTCTTTGACTCAATAATATAATAATAAATATCTTTATAATCGCACTAATCTTTTCTTCATTCATAAATATGTACTCCCTTTTATATTATATATTAAAATAAACGAGTAATCAACTAATTGACTACTCGTTTATTTTTTTATTTATAATCCTAGCCAGTATCTCATCCAATCCCAAAAACTCCATGAATCCATAACTTCTTCACCTCTCTTTTGTTATTTTTTACAATAAAAAAATACCACCTATACCGCTTGATATGGGTGAAAAGAGGCCGTCAATATATTTCGTAATTTATGAACAATTGTCGAAATATGTCGAAACTTTATCAATTTTATATGATTTTTTAATAATCTTTATTCAATAAAAAACAGATGTAAAAATTTCTACGCTTTGAAAAGCGCTAGAAATTCTATCATCTGTCATAGTTATCTAGTCTGGAAATTGTTTCTATTAGGAGAATTTGCCTACTATATAAAAAATCTCTATAAATTAACTTATAGAGATTTTTTGATTTTATTAACGTAATAATATATAAATTCATTAGGTGTTGGTACACCTGTTTCATAATTTATTTTAGCTGTATAATATTTAGACAAATCTTCTATTGATGATATTCTCCAAGCATATAAGATTGCATTTTGCATAGCTCTACTAATTGTTGAATTAGCTTTCTTATATTTACTAGTTAAGAACTGAATAATAGATAACTTACTCTCATTCTTTCCTTCTGTTAGTATAAACTTTATAGCATCATGCAAATATTTTCTTCCTTGAAGATGAGTACCAACTCCAATTAAATCTAATTCAGCATTTATCTTGTCTGAGATTAGTTTAATTGTATCTTCGTCTGTATCTGGAACTGCATAACCGGTTGTTTTAAAATTATAGCCTTTTAATAATAAAAGTGTATTTAGAACTCTTTCTGGAGAATAATTTTCTTGCTTTTTATAAAATATAAAATCAACTTTATTTTCATGTAAGTAATCATACACTGAATCAGAATAAACATTAGTAGTAACAACTATTTTAGGATTTACTGATAAATTTAAATTTCTCAACTCATTTAAGAATTCAAATCCACTACCCTCTCCACTATTTAATTCTAAATCTAAAATTACACCTTCAGGAATAAATCTTTTAACATCTTGTAATCCTTTTGTTGCAGAGTTAGTCATGCCAACAAATTCTATTCCATCTAATCTATTGGCAACTTCTTTAAATTTACTACATTCATTTGCATCGTCTTCAATCAATAATAATTTCATATTTTTTGTTTCCATTTGATACTCCATTTAATCAATCTAATATTTTTTTCACTTTTTGTCATAAATTTGCATTATCTTTTATCATGCACTTATACAATTAATTATTTAAAATTAAATATAACAAATGTCGAAAGGAGCAAAAATATGTCAAAGGAAGAAATTGGTTTAAGAATTAAACGTGTCCGTATTAATATGGGACTAACCAAAGAAAAATTTGCCAAAATACTTGGACTTTCTGGTCAGTACCTAGGAATGGTTGAACGTGGCAGAGGTAGTTTAACATATGATAAACTTGAAAAGCTTTGTAAATTATCAGGACTTTCTGCAGATTACATATTGTTTGGTATAGATAGTTCTCTTACTTCAGATATTAAAGATGAATTATCACAATATACTGATGAACAAATTACTGCAGGTTGTGATTGCCTAAAAGATTTAGCAATTCTTCTTAAACATCTTGCCTAACTTTATTGACAGTCTTTATGACTGTTACTTTTTTGCTCTCTGGTAATTTTTTCCTTTCATTTTGAAAGTTTTTTATTGACTTCTTATAAATTTACTGCTAAAATGTTAACATCAAAACACACATAAGAAGGTAATAAAAAATGAAAAACAATGAAAATGTACTTATAAATATTAACAATTTAAGTAGTAATATAAAAAACATTTTAAATAAAAATATACAATACAAACATAATGAAGAACAAATAAAATGTATAAAAAAAGTTTTAATAGAGCATGGCGATGTTCCAGAAAAACTTTTAGATTGGTTAATATCCTCTGTAAAAGAGAATACAATTATTGAATACAAAATGATGTCTAATTCTAAAGATTAATCATTTTGACTTTTTATTAATCTTGTTATCAATATTAAGTATGCAATTGAAAAACATGTACCTGCAATGACATCACTTGTATAATGAACACCTACATAAATTCTACTTACACTTATTAATAAGATTAAAAGTCCTAACATTATGCAAATTGTATTTCTTAATATTTTATTTTCTATTTTTTCATGTGCAATATATATTAGAAGCCCATAAAATGCTGTACTTGCCATAGCATGTCCTGATGGGAAACTATAGCCTGTTTCTTCTATTAGTCTAAGCTCATTTGGCCTTGGTCTTAAGAAAAAGTTTTTTAAGACTATATTTATTATAGCTATTGTCACCAAATTGGCTGGTACTAGTATTTTATATTTTTTATCTCTAATAAATATTACACATAATATTGTAATTATTATAAGAACTATGGCACTTCCAAATTGTGTTATAATTTTAAAGAAGTTATTTAATACCTCATTTCGATTATTTACTAAAAACTTATATACCACACTATCAAATTCAAATATTTCCTGTTCAAAAACATCTTCTGCAATAGCAAGAAATATTACAAAGAAAAGAAAAAATATTATCCATTTGTAGTTTTTTATTATCAATTCTTTAATTTTCTTCAACTTGGTTACCTCTTTTGTCGTTTGTTACATCCCCACTTCCATTAACCGGAATTGTTTCTCCTAAAAAAGTAGCCTCTGGTTTTATAATACATTTTATAAAATCTTTATCTCTTGCTAAAACCTCTCTTATTTCTCTAGTAAATTGCTTAGCATACTCTCTAGGATCTGATGCTATACCATAACATTCTATTCCCATGGAATCTGCAACATATAGTGCCCTATATAAATGATATTCTTGAGTTACAACTACTATCTTACTTAGTCCAAAAATTTCTTTTGCCCTATACATACTATCATATGTTGAAACACCTGCGTGATCCATAAATATATCTTCTGATGGAACACCATGTTCTATGGCAAAATTTTTCATTACATTTACTTCATCATAATCCTCTTTGGTATGGTCTCCACTCATAATTATTTTAGGAGCTACACCTTGGTTATATAACTCAATTCCTTGCAATAATCTATCTTCAAGCATTGGAGATGGCTCGTCTCCCCATATTCCTGCACCTAATATTAGAATGCATTCTATACCTTCTATTTGTTTTGCTTGCTCCTCGGAAATAATTTTATTTTTAGTAGAAAGAACTACATAAAAGTTTATTCCTAATACTGCTACTACAATTATTGCTATGATGATAAGTACAACTATTACCACTCTTTTCATAAACATACCTTTCATTTTTGTATATAATAGCAAATAAATCGCAATTTTTCAATACTCTTGTTGATTTTTCTTT
>CALXJO010000090.1 GCA_944388645.1 uncultured Clostridia bacterium | reverse complement strand
GAGGAAAAGAATATTTTCTTTTTGGTCGACTAAACAATGAAAAGTGTTAATAGCCAATTACCGAACCATAATATCAGCCAGATGCCATCATTTTTACAGTTCTTCTTATTTTCCAGAACAGCATCACAGTATAGCTTAGCAAAAAGCAATGCTATAATTATAATACATAAGTAGGCATGCCGTACAGGAATATAAGCAAAGATTTGCAGTGTTAAAGCAATGAGTACAACTATTGTCTCGATGAGCTCTAAAATAATCCGCAAGGCTTTAATCTTTTCTCTGTCGTTCATGATTAACCTCCAAATTCTTGAAACTGTTTTATAATTAACTTTTGTGGTAATTACCGAGCCAGATTATTATATCATATCTTAGTAAAAAATCAAGAATACTAAATGATAAAATGGTTTATTAACCTGTCCCTTAAAACACCCAAAAGATGTTTTTGAAAAGTGTCCCCAAAAACACCCTAAAGGCATCCATTTTCTTCTACATATTTTTTTGCAGTAGTATAAATGTCTTCATATATTTCCATTGTTTTTTTATCATTAAAATGATGTCTATTATATATTGTGTCTAGATAATTGTTCTTGTACACTTCTTGCATTGTATATTTAAAATATAGATCATATACATATGCAAAGTGGCAAACTAATAAGTCTGCTGCACATTTTCTTTGCTTGTAGTCAATTCTTTTATCTTCTTTAAATTCTCGATATATTTCATCACTTATTATATCATTTGATAAATCATCACTTTCCCAAACAGCTTGTTTTGAGTATGTTGTTAATATATAGAAGATGTCTAGCTTATCTGCATCTCTTATTATTTTTGCATGCAATAATTCTCTTTGGTTTAATCCATCATCTATTTTTCCTTTATTATGATTAATTATGGCTTTCCTTATAATTTCGTCATACTGATTATCTTCTATAAAGTTACGAATTAATCCATCTTCAAATAAAAGTTTAGCACCGAATTCTCCATGATTAATGCTTTTACTATCTTGAAAAGTATGATAGATTCTTACTTGTTCAAATCTTCCTATATCATGTAATAATCCAATTAGTTCTGCTAGGTTTGTATCTTCTTCATTTAAATTAAGGCTTTTTGCAATTTCACCTGCAATTCTAGATACTCTTTCTATATGAGATATTTTTAGTTCTATTTTTTCGTCTTCTGGATTATATTTTTCTACATATTTTTTAAATGCTTGTTTAGCTTTTAATAAATCTATCATAATACATCCCTTCCTAAAATATGCGATTATATCAAAATTTCATTCTTTGTTTTACAACTTCATACATTATAATACCTGCTGAAACAGATGCATTAAGTGATGTAATTTTTCCTTTCATAGGTATCTTTAATAAAAAGTCACAATTTTCTTTTACTAGTCTACTCATTCCAAATCCTTCACTTCCTATAACAATTGCAACATTTCCTGTCATGTCTTCATCATAATACATTTCTTTGGCTTCTCCATCTGTTCCATAAATCCAAACATCATTGTTTTTTAAATATTCAATTGTTTCATTTATATTATTAACTCTTGCTATTTTCATAAAGTTGGTTGCTCCTGCAGAAGTTTTGTTTACTGTACTGTTTACTTGAGCACTTCTCCTTTTAGGAATAATTATTCCGTGAACTCCAGCTGTTTCTGCAGTTCTTATTATTGAGCCTAAATTATGAGGGTCTTCTATTCCATCTAATATTAATATGAAAGCTTTTTCGTTTTTACTTTTTGCTTCATTTAATATATCATCAACTGATGCATAATCAAAAGGAGGAACTATAGCAATTACTCCTTGTGGATTATTTGTTTGAGCCATTTTGTTTAATTTTTCTTTTTCTATTTCTACTATAACCACTTTATTTTCTTTTGCTTTTGCAATTATCTTGTTTATAGAACCATGTTTTTCACCTTTTGCTATATAGATTTTGTTTATGTCTTTACCAGATTCTAATAATTCTAAAACAGAATTTCTTCCTTCTATTTGATCTTCATATTTTAAATTATCTTCGTTCAAATTATTTTCCTCCATCATCATCTAGTTTTAAGATTGATAAAAATGCTTCTTGTGGTATTTCTACATTTCCTATCTCACGCATTTTTTTCTTACCACGTTTTTGTTTTTCTAATAGCTTTTTCTTTCTTGTTACATCTCCACCATAACATTTTGCAAGTACATCTTTTCTCATTGCAGATATTGTTTCTCTTGCAATAATCTTTCCACCTATTGCAGCTTGAATTGGAATTGTAAATAATTGCCTTGGTATTACTTCTTTTAATTTTTCTACCATTTTCTTTCCTCTTTCATAACTGCTATCTCTGTGGACTATAAATGATAGTGCATCTACTGTTTCTCCATTTACTAAAATATCTAGTTTTACTAAGTTTGATGGTCTATATTCTTTAAGTTCATAATCAAAAGAAGCATATCCTTTTGTTTTTGATTTTAATTTATCAAAGAAATCATATATTATTTCATTTAAAGGTAGTTCATAAACCAATGTTACTCTTGTAGGGTCCAAATACTTCATATCTTTATATATGCCTCTTCTACTTTGACAAATTTCCATTATATTTCCTACAAATTCTTTTGGTGTTAAAATTTCCGCTTCTACAAAAGGCTCTTCTATTTTAGATATTTCATCTGCTGGTGGAAGGTCTGCTGGATTATATACTTCTACCATACTTCCATCTGTTTTATATACTTTATATATAACTGATGGTGATGTTGTAATTAAGCTTAAATCAAACTCACGGTCTAATCTTTCTTCTACTATTTCTAAATGTAGTAATCCTAAGAAACCACATCTAAAACCAAAACCTAATGCAGCTGAAGTTTCTGGTTCAAACTCTAAGGCTGCATCATTTAATTGTAATTTTTCTAATGCAACTTTTAGATTCTCATAATCACTACCATCTACTGGATATAATCCACAATATACCATTGGGTTTACTTTTTTATAACCTGGTAATGGCTCTAAAGCCGGATTATCATCTACTGTTATAGTATCTCCTACTCGAACATCTGATAGACTTTTAATACTTGCTGCAATATAACCAACTTCTCCTGCTATTAATTTATCTGTAGGAAAATAGCTTCCTGGCTCGAAATACCCAACTTCTGTTACAGTAAAAGTTTTATTTGATGACATTAATCTTATTTTGTCTCCAATTTTTACTGATCCATTTTTTATTCTTACATATGCAATTGCACCTTGATAATTATCATAGATTGAATCAAATATTAATGCTTGAAGTGGAGCATCTTCATCTCCCTTTGGAGCAGGAATATCTGTTACTATTCTTTCTAAAACTTGGTCCACATTTAATCCAGTTTTTGCAGATATACATGGTGCATCCATAGCAGGAATTCCTATTATGTCTTCAATTTCTTTTTTTACTTCATCTGGTCTTGCATTTGGCAAATCTATTTTATTAATTACTGGCAAAATCTCTAAATTATTATCTATAGCTAGGTAAACATTTGCAAGAGTTTGTGCTTCTACACCTTGGCTTGCATCTACTACTAATATTGCTCCATCACAAGCAGCCAAACTTCTAGATACCTCATAATTAAAATCTACATGTCCTGGGGTATCTATAAGGTTTAGCTCATAAATGTTTCCATCTTTTGCCTTGTATTTCATTCTAACAGCTTGTGATTTAATTGTTATTCCACGCTCTTTTTCTATATCCATGTTATCTAAAACTTGATTCTGCATTTCTCTTTTAGAAAGCACACCTGTCATTTCTATTAATCTATCTGCAAGTGTAGATTTTCCATGGTCTATATGTGCAATTATACTAAAATTTCTGATAAACTTTTTCTTGTCTTCCATACAAACTCCTCTATTTTTTACTATCAATTATAATATCTCATATTTAGAAAAAAAGCAAGAACAAGATTTTTAAATCTTATCCTTGCTATCATGAGTTTTCTTAAATTTTCACTTTATTATAAATCATAATAATTATCATAAGTATAATAGTCACGATAATTATCATAGTAGTCTGATAAATAATCATCCATATCATCTTGGACTTCATTTAAATATGAATTCCATTGTGTATTGTTTTCCTCTTTATATGATGTTACTCCATATATTATTAGTCCATAAAATAATGTTGTTGCAATTATAACTACAATGGCTATTGCAGATAATACAATTCCTGCAATTGACACTCCTCTTGGTTCTTTCTTTTTACCTTTCTTTACAGTGTCAACAATTCCTAAAATTAATCCAACTATTGCAAGAACTATAAAGAATATTCCAAATACTGGTATAAATCCTAACAATAAAGATATAATTCCTAATACTAATGCTGCTACTCCCATTTTTTATCCTCCTTTTTTCTTTTGGTTTAATTTGATTATAAATGTAATGTCGTTTTTTGTCAATTAATTTTCACTATTTTGTATATTGCTGGTTTCATTTTCTATACTTACCATTCTTGCTGGTAACATATCATA
>CALXJO010000089.1 GCA_944388645.1 uncultured Clostridia bacterium | reverse complement strand
ACATATATATTATATCATGAATTTACATAATAATCAATTCTGTTTTCCATTGATTTTTAATAGTTTAAAGATTTCTACTATTACTATTGGAGCAAGAACTAATCCAATTGTTTCTAATATATTTTCTACTGGTAAAACTGGAATGCTAAATATTGTTCTTAATGCAGGTACTGCAAGTATTATTATCATTAATAAAGCAGAGATTCCAATTGCTCCAAATAATGTTCTATTTCCACCAATTCCAGTTTTGAATATTGATTTCTCATTATTTCTAATATTAAATACATGAACAAGCTCTGAGAATGCAAGAACTATAAATGCCATTGTTTGACCAATTTCTACTCTTACTTCTTCTGGTGTTAATCCTTCTATTACTGGTGGATTTGAAGTAGATAAACCTATTATGAATGCTGCAAGAGAAAGAAGTCCTATCATAATACCTTGATATATGATTCTCCATGTCATCCCTTTTGTGAATATTCCTGTATTTGCTTTTATAGGTTTTCTTTTCATTATATCTTTACTTGCTGGATCAAATGCTAGTGCTAAGGCTGGAAGTGAGTCTGTTACTAAGTTTACCCATAATATGTGTATTGGAAGAAGTGGCTCTATTAAGTTTACTGGTATATTAAATTGTGAAGCTAAGAAAGGAGTTATTAATATTGCAACAAATAGAACTATTACTTCACCAACATTACTTGATAGTAAGAATTGGATTGCCTTTAATATATTGTCATAAATTCTTCTTCCCTCTTCTACAGCTGACACTACTGTAGCAAAATTATCATCTGTTAAAATTACATCTGCTGCTTCTTTTGCAACATCTGTTCCAACCATACCCATAGCACAGCCGATGTCTGCAGTTTTTAAAGCTGGAGCATCATTTACACCATCACCTGTCATTGCAACAATATCTCCATGTGATTGCCAAGCTCTTACTATTCTTACTTTATGCTCTGGAGAAACTCTAGCATAAACTCTAATATTCTGAACTCTCTTTTCTAACTCTTCTTGAGACATTGCTTCAAGCTCTGTTCCTGTAATTGCTTCTTCTCCTTCTTGTAATATTCCAAGGTCTTTTGCTATTGCAACAGCAGTTGTTTTATGGTCTCCTGTTATCATAACAGTTTTTATTCCTGCTTCTCTACATTTTTCAACAGCAAGTTTTGCTTCTTCTCTTGGTGGATCTATCATACCAACCATACCTACATAAGTTAAATCACTCTCCATTGTTTCCATTTCTTCTTTAGTAGGCTCGTGGTCAATCTCTTTATATGCCATTGCAAGCACTCTTAGTGCATCTTTAGCCATTTCGTCATTATATTTGTCTATTGTCTTTTCATACTCTTTTACATCATTTGATACTTTTCCATCTAAAATATAACTTTTACATCTTGCTAGAAGTTCATCTACTCCACCTTTTGTATATACCATATATTTATCATCTGCTATCTTATGAACAGTTGTCATTAATTTTCTGTCTGAATCAAATGGTATTTCCTCTGTTCTTGGCATTTCTTCAAAAATTGAAGGTTCAAAATCTAACTTAAATCCCATATCTACTAGTGCTGTTTCTGTTGGATCTCCAGTTAGTTTTTTATCTTCTCCTACTTTTGTATCATTACAAAGCATTGATATTAATACTAATTTTTCTAACTCATTATCTATTTTGCTTGTATCAATTTCTTCAAGATTTACTAATTTATTATTGTAAAATACTTTTTGAACTGTCATCTTGTTTTGTGTTAATGTTCCTGTTTTATCAGAACATATAACAGTACTGCTTCCTAGTGTTTCTACTGCTGGTAATTTTTTTACAATTGCATTTTTCTTTACCATTCTTTGAACACCTATTGCAAGCACTATTGTTGAAACTGCGGCTAATCCCTCTGGAATAACTGCAACAGCTAAACTTACTGCTGTCATAAACATATCTAGAGCAGATTTTCCTTGTAATAAACCAATTACAAATATAACTGCACATATTGCGATTGAAGCGATTCCTAAAGTTTTTCCTAGTTTATTTAGTCTTTGTTGAAGTGGTGTTTCTGCTTTTTCTGTACTGTTTAATATTCCAGCTATTTTTCCAACTTCTGTTGTCATACCTGTTCCTACAACTATACCTTTTCCTCTACCATATGTGATTAAGCTAGAAGAAAATACCATATTTGTTCTATCACCAATACCAGTTTGCTCATCATCTATCTTTGCAGTTGTTTTTTCAACTGGTACAGATTCTCCTGTAAGTGATGATTCTTGTGATTTTAGATTTACCGCTTCTATTAATCTAATATCTGCTGGTACATAATCTCCAGTTTCTAATATTACTGTGTCTCCTGGTACTAAATCTTTTGATGGCACAACTAACACTTTTCCATCTCTTACTACTTTTGCAGAATAACTACTTAATTTTTTTAGTGCCTCCAAAGATTTTTCGGCTTTGTTTTCTTGGGCTACACCTATAATTGCATTAACTATAACAACAATCATAATTATAATTGAATCTGTTATTCCTTCACCTTCTATGTAACCAACAATTCCTGAAACGATAGCTGCAATAATTAAAACAATAATCATAAAATCTTTAAATTGTTCTAAAAATTTTACAAATAAACTAGTCTTTTTTCCCTCTTCTAATTCATTTAAGCCATATTCTGCTTTTCTTTTCTCTACTTCTTGTCCAGAGAGTCCTTGACTTGCATCTGTTTTTAATTCATCAATAGTTTCTTCTACTGACTTATTAAACCAATTTTTGTTTTCCATATCTACTTCTCCTTTTAATAAAATTTTTTAAGCAAAACCCAAGCTTTTTCTTTATTATGTACAAAAAAACAAGACTTTAAAAGAAATTTGCTTAAAGTTTTGTAAATTTCTTTAAAAGTCTTGCTTACCAATATGGTTACTAGCCATGCCAAAAGCCGTGCTGTTGACTAGTAGTTTATAAGCTACTCCCTTTTAACTTAAAATATAATATCATTTGTAAAAAAATTTTTCAATAGTTATTTTAAATCAAAGGTAATTATAGAATATATTTTATCTATCTGGTTCTCTTTTATCAAATAAAAATCTAGCATATACACCAAATGCACTTCTATTTTTATCGTTTATACTTTCTCTGCGACTTTCTATTAGTCCTGAATATGGATATTCTTTATCAGATGACATATATTCTTGTGCTTCTTGTTTTAATAATTCTGGATTTGAAAGTATTAATTTTCCATAAGAAGAACTTACGCTCCATGCCAATTCTTCTAATTCGTCTTGAAGTCTGTCTCTTATTTTTAAAAATCTTTCATTAAACATTTCCCAATAGTTACTGTCTTCTAATGTTAATCCTGGTGAAAAATCTTTATACATAAATTTATCTATTACTCTACACATGAATTTACAGCCTGGATTATTATTTTCAAATTCTATATATTTTTTCATTTTTGTTGCTAATTCATAATCAATTGCAGATAATTTTTGTATTCCCATCATAGTTGTCATAGGAACACTTCCTCCATTATATGCAAATCCACTAAAGAACGTTACATCTTTCTTTAAGTTTTCTCCAGCTTTTTCAAATAACTGTTTAAGTATTTCTCCTTCTAAAAGATTATCATCAATAAATAATATAGAATCATAGCCAAATGTTGTAACAGGCTTTCCATTTGCAACAAGCGGATTTTCTCTACTTATTCTATATTCTATTGGATTTTTTTCCGGACTAATATTTTTCCATTCGTTTATATTATCATGAGTATATAATTTATTAAAAATAGCGAAAAACTCAGGCTTTAATCTAAAAAATCTTGCTACCCATTGATTTGTTGCTGATGTACATAAAATTATATCAATTCCCTGCTTTTTAGCTTCTTTTAATTTTTGTAATAATTCATCTAAATGAGGTCTTAAGACCATCATAACATCTGAGTTTATCGTTTTAAATTTCAATTTCCCGCTTTTCTAAAGTTCCATCCATATCTAAAATGATAGCTCTTCTCATGTTCTCCATCCTCTTTTATATGCTAAAATTAAATGTACGCATTTAGTATAACATAAATTCAATAATTTTCAACAAAATTGTTTTATTTTTTAGAAAAATGTCGAAAATAGGAAAAAGACTTACAAAATTTATAAAAATTTCATAAATCTTTTTTATAATTTATTTTACTTTCCTTGTATATTTACATTTAGGATAATTTGAACAACCTAAGAAGTCTCCATATTTTCCTCTACGTTTAATTAATTTACCACCACATTTAGGACAATATTCCTCTCCATTTACAGATTGATTGTCTTTTATTTTTTTAGCATATTCTACATGTTTTTTTCGTTTGTCTCTATCTACTATATTTAAACTATCAATTATTTTATATATTTCTCTATAATTATCTATTATTTTTTCTTTATAAGATAATATAGTTTCATTTAATTCATCTATATGTAAAACATGACTCTTAGATTCAACTTGGATTTTTGCTGTACTTGGAATGCATACAATTGGAACAAATT
>CALXJO010000088.1 GCA_944388645.1 uncultured Clostridia bacterium | reverse complement strand
GCATTACAAAAGAAAGTTGCCTTGTAGAAAGGAAGTAAGGTTATGGAAAAGAAAGTACAAATAGGAATGTTATGTGATATATATGGAAAACTTTTAACAAAAAGACAATATAACATATTAAACGACTATGCTAATGGAGACTTATCTTTAACAGAAATTGCTGAAAACAATAATATAACAAGGCAAGCGGTGAACGACATTGTTAAGAAAGGAGAAAGTAAGCTTTTAGAATACGAGCAAAAGTTAGGAATTATGAAAAAGACAATTAATCAAGAACAAACAATTCAAAACGTTCTTTCGCAAATAAGTAAAATCACTTCTGATTCGTCAGACAAGCAAATAGAGAAAATTTTGAATAATGTAAGAAAACAATTAATAAACTTAAATGCGTAGAATATGAAAGCAAACAGTAGAAAAAGGAGGTTTTAAAATATGGCTTTTGAAGGTTTATCTTCTAAATTGCAAGAATTTACAAAAAAACTAAGAGGAAAAACAAGAATAACAGAATCTGATTTAAAAGAAATGTTAAGAGAGGTAAAACTTGCACTATTAGATGCTGACGTAAACTACAAAATAGTAAAAGAATTTACAGCAAGCATTCAAGAAAAAGCCTTAGGCCAAGACGTTTTAAAATCCTTAACTCCTGGACAACAGGTTGTAAAAATAGTAAAAGATGAATTAGTAGAATTACTTGGAGGAGCTGAAAGTAATATAAACTTTAGTCCAAACCCACCAACAATAATAATGCTTGTTGGACTTCAAGGTTCAGGTAAAACAACAACTGCAGGTAAACTTGCAAATTTACTTAGAAAACAGTGCAAAAAACCATTACTAGTTGCATGTGACGTTTATAGACCAGCAGCTATAAAACAATTACAAGTTGTAGGTTCACAATTAAACATACCAGTATTTGCAAACGAAAATTCAAAGGATGTTGTACATATTGCAAAACAAGCAATAGATGTAGCTTATTCAAAACTAAATGATGTTGTAATACTAGATACAGCAGGACGACTTCAAATAGATGAAGAGTTAATGAATGAGCTAAAAAATATTAAAGCAAAAGTACATCCACATGAAATTTTACTAGTTGTAGATGCAATGACTGGACAAGAAGCAGTAAATGTTGCAACAGGTTTTAATGATGCACTTGGAATAGACGGAGTAATACTTACAAAATTAGATGGTGATACTCGTGGTGGTGCAGCATTATCTGTAAAAAAAGTTACAGGAAAGCCAATAAAATTTGCAGGTGTTGGAGAAAAACTTAGTGAATTAGAAGTATTCCACCCAGACAGAATGGCTTCAAGAATTCTTGGTATGGGAGATGTATTATCAATAATAGAAAAAGCAGAAGAAAGCTTTGACCAAGAAGAAGCAGAGAAGCTAACAAAACAACTTGCAAAAAACGAATTTGATTTAAACGATTATTTAGCACAATTAAGACAAGTAAAGAAAATGGGTTCATTTTCATCACTACTTAAATTAATACCAGGAATGGCAAATATAAAAGATTTAAAAGTAGATGAAAAAGAATTTGTAAGAATTGAAGCAATAATATGTTCAATGACAGAAAAGGAAAGAAGAAATCCTAGAATACTAAATGGACAAAGAAGAATTCGTATAGCAAAAGGTAGTGGAACATCAGTACAAGAAATTAACAAATTCATGAAATCTTTTGAAATGACTCAAAAAATGATGAAGCAAATGAAAGACAGTAAATCAATGAAAAAGATGATGAGTCAAATGAAAAATATGGATCCAAAAGAATTACAAAAAATGAAGGATTCTTTAAAATAAGTTTTTAATTTTACTACTATAAACTTTAGTAGAAATTTATATAAAAATAGTATAACTTTGCGGAGGTGAATTTAAATGGTAAAAATAAGATTACAAAGAGCAGGTGCAAAAAAAGCTCCATTCTATCATATAGTTGTTGCAGATTCAAGATCTCCAAGAGATGGAAGAATAGTAGAGCAAATTGGAACATATGATCCAATGACAAATCCAGCTACAATAAAATTAGATAAAGAAAAAGTTGAAGCTTGGATTAAAAATGGTGCAAAACCAACAGATACAGTTAAAGCTTTAATAGAAAAAGCAAAATAGTATTAAGAGGAAGGCAAAAATAACATGGAAGATATTTTAAAAACAATAATAGAAAACCTTGTTGATGAAAAAGACAAAGTAGAAATATCAAGAGTAGATGATGAAAAAGGAGTTTTACTTAAAGTAAAAGTTGCAGATGAAGACATGGGCAAAGTCATCGGAAAACAAGGAAGAATTGCAAAAGCTATAAGAACTGTTATGAAAGCAATTACAGCTAAAGAACATAAAAAAGTTGGAATTTTATTTGAAGAATAGGAAGCCAAAATGGAAAAGTATTTAGAAGTTGGTCAAATTGTAAATACATTTGGAATAAAAGGACAAGTAAAAGTAGTTCCTTTTACAGATGATATAAGAAGGTTTGATGAATTAAAACAAATATATATTCAAAAAAAGAATAATTTAGAATCATTTGAAATAGAGGAAGTAAAATATCATAAAAACATGGTATTGTTAAAACTAAAAGGCATAGATACCGTAGAAGAAGCAGAAAAACTACGTAACTGCTATATAAAAATAGATAGGAAAAATGCCAAAAAACTTCCAGAAGGTACATACTTTATAGCAGACTTAATTGGTCTAGAAGTATATACAGATGAAGATAAATTATTAGGCAAAGTAGATGATATATATAATACTGGAAGCAGTGATATATATGTTGTAAAAGATGAAAAAGGAAAACAAATATTATTACCAGCAATAAAAGAAGTTATTAAAAAGGTAGATTTAGAAAATCAAAAAATAATAGTTCATATTATTGATGGATTGATTTAAGTTTTAGGAGAGGAAAGATGAAGTTTAATATATTAACATTATTTCCAGAAATGTTTGAACCACTAAAACACAGTATTATTGAAAGAGCTTGCAAACAAAATCTTATAAATATCAATTTAATTAATATTAGAGATTTTTCAAAAGATAAGCACAAAAAAGTAGATGATACTCCATATGGTGGAGGAGCAGGAATGGTAGTTAAAGCAGATGTTGTATATGATGCATATAACTCTATACAAAACAAAAATGCAAAAGTAATATATTTAACACCTCAAGGAAAAACATTAAATCAAGAAAAAGTAACAAGCCTTGCTAAAGAACAAGAACTAACACTTCTATGTGGGCACTATGAAGGAATTGACCAAAGAGTTTTAGATGAAATTGTAGATGAAGAAATCTCAATTGGAGATTATGTACTAACTGGGGGAGAGATACCTGCAATGGTTCTTATTGATGCAGTTAGTAGATATGTAGAAGGAGTCTTAAGTAGTGATTCTGTAAAAGAAGAATCATTTTCTGCAGGACATTTAGAATATAGTCAATATACAAGACCAGAAATTTTCTTAAATAGAAAAGTACCAGAAGTATTACAATCTGGAAATCACAAAAACATAGATGAATGGAGAAGAAAAAGTTCTTTAGTAAATACTTATAAAAAAAGACCAGAGCTTCTTAATGAAGAAGAAATAAAAGAAGCTAAAAAAATAATTGAAAATAATGAAATATAAAAATTTTAAGAAAGGAGAATATCAATGGATATTATAAAATCAATTGAACGTGAACAATTGAAAAATAGAATACCAGACCTTAAAGTTGGTGATACAGTAAGAGTACATCAAAGAATTAAGGAAGGAAATAGAGAAAGAATCCAAGTATTCGAAGGAATAATTATAAAGAAACAAGGAGGAAGTGTAAATGCTACATTTACAGTAAGAAGAATAGCTTACGGTGTAGGTGTAGAAAAAACATTCTTAGTACATTCACCTCTAGTAGAAAAAATAGAAGTAGTAAGAGTAGGAAAGGCAAGAAGAGCAAAGTTATACTATTTAAGAGATAGATTAGGAAAAGCTGCTAAGACAAAGGAAAATATAGGAGCAAAAATCGAAACTAAATATAAAGACTTAAAAGAAGAAACTGTAGAAGAGCCACTAAGCGAAGAAACAGTTACAGAAGAGCCAGTTGCTACAGAAGAAGTAAAAACAGAGGAAGTTAAGACTGAAGAAGCTCCAGTTGCAGAAGAAGTAAAAGCAGAAGAACCTGTAAAAGAAGAAACAAAAACAGAAGCACCTGAAGCAAAAAAAGAAGAAAACAAATAAAAAATATTAGAGAACTTGCATAATGTAAAGCTTATGTAGGTTCTCTTTGTTTTATTAGAATAAAAATAATATTGGAGGATTAATATAGATGAAAAGATTTTTCATAGATAAAATAGAAAACATGAGAGATATTGGTGGATATAATGTCTCAGAAAACAGGAAAGTAAAAGAAAATTTACTAATAAGGAGTAATGTGCCAATTAACTTAGGCAATGAAGAAATAAATATACTTAAACAAATGAATCTTAGAACAATAATAGATTTAAGAAGTGACGATGAAATAAAAAATAAACCAAGTGTATTT
>CALXJO010000087.1 GCA_944388645.1 uncultured Clostridia bacterium | reverse complement strand
AAGGAGAAAATATGATAAAAAGACTCGCAAAATCAATAAGGGAATATAAGAAGGAATCAATATTAACACCAGTACTTGTTGCTTTGGAAGTAGTAATGGAGGTTATAATTCCATTACTTATGGCAAAATTAATTGATGATGGAATTTATGCTGGTAATATGAATGAAGTGGTAAAACTAGGTGTTGAACTATTAATTGCAGCTGCTTTATCACTAATATTTGGTGTGCTTTCTGGTGCAGTAGCAGCAAAAGCATCGGCTGGATTTGCTAAAAATCTAAGAAAAGACCTTTACTATAAAGTACAAGATTTTTCTTTCTCTAATATTGACAAATTTAGCACTTCAAGTTTAGTTACTAGATTAACAACTGATGTAACAAACGTTCAAAGCGCATTTCAAATGATAATAAGAATTGCTGTTAGAACACCATTAATGCTTGTGTTTTCATTAATAATGGCTTTTAACATAAATAAAGAATTATCATTAATATTTTTAGGATTAATACCTTTTGTTGCAATTGCTTTAGGATTTTTAAGTTTTAAAGTACATCCAATTTTTAAAAGAGTATTTAGAAGATATGATGATTTAAACGAAGTTGTTGAAGAAAATGTAAGTGGCATAAGAGTTGTTAAATCATATGTATTAGAAGAAAAAGAAAAGAAAAAGTTTGGAAACATTTCTAAAGAAATTTATGATGATTTTATAAAAGCAGAAAAATTAATGGCTTTTAATGGACCAGTAATGCAAGGAGCAATATATGCTTCTATTTTATTAATTTCTTGGCTTGGAGCAAGAATAATTGTAAATTCGGGAATGACAGAACTTACAACAGGTGAACTTACAAGTATGATGACATATGCAATTCAAATACTTTCAAGTTTAATGATGCTTACAATGATATTAGTAATGTGTACAATGGCTAGAGCTTCTGCACAAAGAATTGTTGAAGTTTTAGAAGAAGTACCAGATTTAAGAAATAAAGAAAATCCAATAGAAGAAGTTAAAAATGGAGATATTGAATTTAAAAATGTTAACTTTAGCTATATAGATAAAAAAGATAAAGAGGTATTACAAAATATCAACTTAAAAATTAAATCTGGAGAAACAGTTGGTATAATCGGTGGAACTGGTGATGGAAAATCAAGTTTAGTAAACTTAATTCCAAGATTATATGATGCAACTGAAGGAGAAGTTTTAGTTGGTGGAGTTAATGTAAAAGACTATGATATTAAAGCATTAAGAAATCAAGTTGCAAATGTTTTACAAAAGAACATATTATTCTCAGGAACCATTAAAGAAAATATTCGTTGGGGTGATGAGAATGCAACTGATGAAGAAATAGAAAGAGTTTGTAAGCTAGCACAAGCTGATGAGTTTATTCAAGGCTTTGATGATAAGTATGATACATATATAGAGCAAGGCGGAACCAACGTAAGTGGTGGTCAAAAACAAAGACTATGTATTGCAAGAGCATTGTTGAAGAAACCAAAAATACTTATATTAGATGACTCAACAAGTGCTGTTGATACAAAAACAGATAGCTTAATTAGAAAAGCATTTAGAGAAGAAATTCCAAATACAACTAAAATTATAATAGCACAAAGAATATCTTCTGTAGAAGATGCAGATAAAATATTAGTAATGCAAAATGGAAAAATAGTTGGAATGGGAACACATGAAGAATTATTAAAGAGCAACGATATTTACAGAGAAGTTTATGAATCACAAACGAAAGGAGGAGATGACAATAATGAGTAAAAAACAAAAAAGAATCGGAAATGGCAACAAGACTATAAGCAAAATTAATCCTAAAACATTAAAAAGACTTTTAAGTTATATAACAAAATATTATAAGAAACAATTTATAATTGTTATAATATGTATAATTTTAAGTGCGGTAGCTAGTGTTTCAGGTTCTCTATTTTTACAAACATTAATAGATAATTATATCACTCCTCTACTATCTACACCAAATCCAGTATTTACAGATTTATTTAAAGCAATTTGCTCACTTGGATTAATATTTGTAGTAGGTATAATCTCAACATATATTTACAACAGAACAATGGCAATAGTATCACAAGGTGTACTAAAAACAATAAGAGATGAAATGTTTTCAAAAATGCAAACATTTCCAATAAGATATTTTGACACAAACACTCATGGAGACATCATGAGCCATTATACAAACGATGCTGATACTTTAAGAGAAATGATTTCAAGAAGTTTGCCACAACTTATAACATCATTTGTTTCAATAATTGCAATATTCTGTTCAATGTTATATGTAAGTGTGCCTTTAACAATATTTGTATTGTTCTTCGTTTTCTTAATGTTACAAGTAACAAGAAAGGTTGCAGGAAGAAGTAGCACTTACTTTGTTGCACAACAAAAATCATTAGGAAAAGTTAATGGTTATATAGAAGAAATGATGAATGGTCAAAAAGTTATAAAGGTATTTACACATGAGGAAAAAGCAAAAGAGGGATTTGACAAAATAAATGAAGAATTATGTGATTCAATGACAAAAGCAAACAAATATGCAAATATTCTAATGCCAGCATTAAACAATTTAGGAAATGTTGAATATGCATTAGTTGCAATTATAGGTGGATTTTTAGCAATTAGTGGTACAGCACCACTTACAGTAGGTGGAATAGCATCATTCTTACAATTATCTAAAAACTTCAATCAACCAATAATGCAAGTATCTCAACAATTAAACTTAGTAATAATGGCATTAGCTGGTGCAGAGAGAATATTTGAACTCATGGATCAAGAGCCAGAAGAAGATAATGGAAATGTAACACTTGTAAATGCAAACATAGATGAGAAAGGAAATATAACAGAAGCAGACCATAAAACACATAAATGGGCTTGGAAGATTCCAAATGAAGATGGAACATGTAAATATGTAGAATTAAAAGGACATGTAGAGTTAGAAAATGTTACATTCTCTTATGATAAAGAAGAAGTACTTCATAACATAAGTTTATATGCAAAACCAGGTCAAAAAATAGCATTTGTTGGTGCAACAGGTGCTGGAAAAACAACAATAACAAACTTAATAAATCGTTTCTATGAAATAAAATCTGGAAAAATAACATATGATGGAATAGACATAAAAGACATAAAGAAAGCTGATTTGAGAAATTCATTAGGAATGGTATTACAAGACACAAACTTATTCACAGGAACAATAAAAGACAACATCAAATATGTTACAGACAATGCAACAGATGAAGATGTAATAAAAGCTGCAAAAATAGCAAATGCAGATGAATTTATAAGAAGATTACCAAATGGCTATGACACAATGATATCTGGAAATGGTTCAAATCTATCACAAGGACAAAGACAACTTCTATCAATTGCAAGAGCAGCAATAAATGATCCACCAGTAATGATACTAGATGAAGCAACATCATCAATAGATACAAGAACAGAAAAAATAGTTCAAGACGGTATGGACAAATTAATGGAAGGAAGGACAGTATTTGTAATAGCACATAGACTTTCAACAGTTAGAAACTCAAAAGCAATAATGGTAATGGATCATGGTAGAATAATAGAAAGAGGAGAACATGATGTATTAATCGCACAAAAAGGAGTATATTACCAACTATACACAGGAGCATTTGAGCTAGAATAAAAATTTCGCCCAAGAAATTCGCCCATTAGGGACTTATTGAGCAAAATCGACAATAGTTTCATCAAAACCGCAACATCAAAAACTGCTAAAAGGAAATCTTGTGTTTTGTGTTAATACATGATATAATAAATTGTATTAAGGTTTATGCCTTTTTTGTTTGCAAGCATATGTTTGCAAATGTCCGTAAAACCCCATACGTCAAATGCGAGGAGGCAATTATGGAACAAATGGAAAGAGATAAGGTGGTTCAGGAACTAAGGAAGCTTAATCCAAGGTTCAGGTTCCTTTCTGAAGCTGGCAAGAATGATTTGATTCTCTGCAGTTGCAGTAGAATCAAGAGTTTGAGGCTTCCAGAAGGTTACAGTTTGGGTCAAGATAACATTCTTACCGTGAACACTGCTGATGGTAAAACCAAAGAGTTTAAATTCATGACTACCTTTGAATACCTGATAAACTTTTTATAATTTCCATACAACCGAGATCCCCTGCAAGCGTTTTGCCTGCAAGGGATCTCGGCTGGTTTAGCGGAGCATCCAAATGAAAGATGCCATTCCAGTTGTCGTTGCTGCTATCGTGTGCATAATGCACGAGGAGTATTTCTCTTCTTTATACTCCCTAATTGCCATGCTAGCCGAACTGACACACACAATCAGAAACAATAATGCTACCATTTTTATCCTCCTCACATTGTTCGGAGGACTGTGCCTCCGAAAAAATTTTTTCAAAGGCAACAACCCTAATTGGTTGTATACATATAATTATACCATATTTTATGTTGACACGCAAGTTTACAATATTGGTTATGAGTTTGTTGAAAAAATTCAAGATAGATGTTATAATTTCAGTGGTTAAAGGAGGTACATATGAATAATCAAGGTAACAAAGAAAAGAAAAATATATTAAT
>CALXJO010000086.1 GCA_944388645.1 uncultured Clostridia bacterium | reverse complement strand
ATATCATTTTGCATTTGATACCTCCAAATTATTTAATTTTTATAACCCATTTACCATTTTTGGTTGAACCTTCTCTTGAAACAATGTTTTTAGCTTTTAAAATATTAATATTATATCTAATGCCTTCTCTTGATAAATTTAGTTTATTGGCTATTTGAATTAAAGTAATAGATGGATTTTGTCTAATTAATTCTATTATTTTCATTTGAGTGTTATTTAATTTTTCTATGGTAGTTTCTATGGTAGTTTCTATGGCAGTTTCTGGTGCAGTTTTAAATCCTTCGTGCATTAGAATAGTAGTCAAAAAATAAGTTCTATCATTATCTGTTTCAAAAATAGGAGCAGGAGAGCCGTTATTCTCTAAGGCTCTTTTTATTTTGGGAATTCCAGTATTTCTACCTTCTGTCAATTTTAATTCTTTTAAAAAGTCACCAATCCTGCGATTTCGATATTTCTTTCCACGAATATTATTGTTTTGTATTGCGCTGCTTGGGATGGAACGGTCTAAGCCAGGATAACTAGTAATTTCAATTCTATCTTTCAATATTCTTACTTCAACAGGTTCTCTAACATCATATCCGACGATGGTACATAGCATTTACTAGTGCTTCTTCTAAAGCTGCATATGGATAATTAAAATATCGAATGGCTTCGGCTTGATAAGGCACTTTTATGATTTTTTCTTCAATTAAATAATTTTGTAAAAATCTTAGAGCACTTTTAATCATGTAATCTAAAGGACCTTTGAAGATATTTTCAGTCATATTGTCTCCTTCTAGTCCACCTCTTAAATCTACTATTTCAATTTGAGAATAAGGGAAAAAATCTTGAGGCATATCATTAAAGAATAGTAAGCCAACATTAACAGGCTTTAAATATTCAGGAGTACCTTCGACGATACGTAAACTTTGGCATAATTCAACAAAGTCCATATTTTTGGATTCTTCATATAATTTACTTTTAATTTCATATAAATAATTTTGAATTAATGGTAATTTTAAGTCTTCGATTTGAGCTTTATGATTAATTCTGTCATCAAAAGGTACTTGATTTGCTAGAGAATATAATTCCCTTTCTAACTCTGCAGTTGCTTTAATTGTACTTGACATTTTTCGAATGTAATAAGAATATCCTTTTGAAAAATCTTTATCTAATTTTGTTGGACATTTATAAGGTCTGTTACTACCGCCTGGACACCAGACGATTAATATATGTTTATTGTGATATATGACTGGTTCAACAATAGGTACATATTCTGGCTGTATCAGCTTACATTTGTTTAATAAGTCTTTTTGAATTTTATCAATTTCATCCACTTTAAGACCTGTAATAGGCAATTTTGGTTTACCATTATTTTCTTCTATACCAATTAAGATATATCCACCACCCCAATTATCTATGTCATTAGCAAAAGCGCATATAGAGTGTAAAATAGACTCAGGATTCCAATTCTTCTTGAATTCAAGTCTTGCAGACTCTACAATATTTCCTTTTAATAATGTTTCTATATTAGTTGGAATTGCCATAAAATTTCCTCCAATTTATTTTTTTCTTATTATATCATAAATTGCTTAAAAATATAGTATTGTAATAAAATTTTATATTATGAATATACATTGTAACATATTAAGGAGATAAAATGGGATTAACAGAGATTGTTTTTATTAGTATAGGTGTTGCAATGGATGCTTTTGCAGTTGCAGTATGTAAAGGTTTAGCTATAAAGAAAATAAATATAAAAAAGGCTATTATAATAGGCTTGTATTTTGGAATATTTCAGGCAATTATGCCAGTTTTAGGTTATTTTATTCGGAGCAACATTTAAAAACGCTATATTAAAAATTGACCATTGGATAGCACTACTTTTGCTAAGTAGTATTGGTATAAATATGATAAAAGAATCTTTTGATAAAAATTATAATTATAATGATAGTATAGATGTTTCTACAATGATTGTTTTATCTATAGCTACTAGTATTGATGCTTTAGCTGTTCGGAATTACTTTTGCTTGCCTTAAAGTGAATATAGTTCTTCCTGTAATCATAATAGGAATAATAACATTTATTATTTCTACAATTGGAGCTATAATAGGAAATAAATTTGGAAGTAAGTTTGAAGCAAAAGCGCAAATTATTGGGGGAATAATTTTAATAATATTAGGAATAAAAATAGTATTAGAACATTTAGAAATGCTATAAAATAGTAATATTAAAGAAAAACTTGCAATATTATTATAAAAGAGGTATAATATGCTCGAATTAGGAGATATAATTATATTTCCTTAATAACGCTTCTTTTTATAAGGAGAAAGTATTATGAAAAAATTTTTAAAAAATTACAAGTCAATTATTATACTTTTAGCTGCGATAATAATTGGCGCTATCGTTGGGATAGTATTCAAAGAAAAAGCAGCTGTCTTAAGCCCACTTGGGGATATCTTCTTAAATTTTATGTTCATTATTATAGTTCCATTAATATTTTTAAGTATATCAACAGCCATTGCAAAAACAAAACAACCCAAAAGATTAGGCAAAATAATGATAACAATAATAGTATTATTTGTTCTAACATCAATAGTAGCTGTTTTTATAGGAATAGCTGTTACATATCCAATAAAATTAGTTGATCCAGAAGATGGACAAATGATAAGAGAATCTTTAGAAACACAAACTGAGAGTGTAGAGCCAGTAGAAGATCAAACTATACTTGAAAGAACTGTAAGTGCAATTACAGTAAATGATTTTTATGGCTTACTTTCAAAAGATAATATAATTGCCATTATTATATTTTCTATTTTATTTGGAATTGCAATTAATATGGCAGGCGAAAAAGCAAATAAATTAGTAGAAGTTTTAGAGTCTGCATATGCAGTTTTACTAAAATTAATTCAAATAATTATGTATTATGCACCAATAGGACTAGGATGCTACTTTGCAGCTTTAGTTGGAACATTTGGAAGTTCAATTGCAGTAGGATACTTAAAAACATTTGTACTTTATACAGCAGTCGCAATATTATTTTATATAATAGTATATTCTTTATATGCATTTATAGCTGGAGGAAAAAGAGGAGTAGTCGCATTTTGGAAAAATATAATACCAACAACAGTTACAGCGGCAGCCACATGTTCTTCTGCAGCATCAATTCCAGTAAACACAGAAGCATCAGAAAAGATTGGAGTTTCTCCAGACATTGCAGAAACAATAATACCATTAGGAACAAGTTTCCACAAAGATGGTTCAATAATAGGTTCTGTATTCAAGATAATGTTTTTAGTATGTTTATTTGGAACATCTGCAGGCATTGGTCAAATAATAATAGTAGCATTAATTGCAAACTTACTTATTACAGCAGTTCCAATTGGTGGTGGTACAATATCAGAAATGATGATATTAACGATGATGGGTTACCCAGTTGCAGCACTTCCAATACTTACAATGATTGCTAGTATAATAGATGTTCCAGCAACAGTTTTAAATGTTGTTGGAGATACAAGTACATCAATGCTTGCTGCAAGAATAATTGATGGAAAAGATTGGATGGACAAAAATAAGAAGATAGAAAAAGAATAAAATAATGAAGAAATAATTTAACATAAATAAAATTAAGAAGATAAGAAAATACTAATCAAGAAATTGGTTAGTATTTTTTGTAATATATTGTAAATAAATTTTTTATGTGATAAAATAATGAAAAAATAAGAGGGAAAGAAATGTACGATTTAATAGTTGTAAGAAAATTAAACAAAAAGAAGGTTGCAGGATTAATTATCATATTAATATTATTAATTGTGCTTTCAACAATAACAGGCATAAAAATTGCAGACTATAATGAGAAAAAGGTATATTCACAAGAACTTCAAAATCAAGAAATACAATTAAGAGAAGAAGAGGAAAGAAAACAAAAAGAAGAAGAAGAAAAGCAAAAACAAATTCTACAAGAACATATAGCTTTAACCTCTGTACCATTAACAGATGAACAAAAAGATAATATCTTGCATATATATAGAAGTACAGGAGAAAAGAGAGTATTTTTAACCTTTGATGACGGACCAACTAAAACAGTTACACCTCTGATATTAGACGTGTTAAAACAAGAAGATGTAAAGGCTACATTTTTTGTACTAGGAAACAATGTAAAAAACAATCCAGATTTAGTAAAAAGAGCATTTGAAGAAGGTCATTATATAGCAAACCATGGTTATTCGCATAAATATTCAGAAGTTTATGCAACTCCTGAAGCAACTTTAAATGAATATAATGTAACAGAACAAGCAATAAGAGATGCACTAGGAAACCAAAGCTATTGCTCTAGAGTATTTAGATTTCCTGGAGGTTCAAATGGTGGGTATTATAATGAAAAGAAGCAAGCATCTAAAGCATTATTAAAAGAGAATGGAGTTGTGCATTTAGACTGGAATTCTTTAAGTAAAGATGCTGAAGGAGCTAATACAAAAGAAGTTTTGTTGCAGAATATAATAGATACAATGGGTGAAAAAGACAGTGTTGTTATATTAATGCATGATGCAAGTGATAAAATATTAACATATGAGATGTTACCAGACTTAATATCAATGCTTAAAGAAAAAGGTTATAAGTTTGAAACCAT
>CALXJO010000085.1 GCA_944388645.1 uncultured Clostridia bacterium | reverse complement strand
AAATCACCTATATTACCATTATTGGCAATTATAGGCATTTTATTCATTTTATTTTAGGCTACTTCTAATACATTTAGTTTAAATTTGCCTGGTTTTATAGAATTATTAGCTTTTACAGTTGTAATAACCGCATATGTATCTTTTAGTTTATTTATATTTTCCTTTTTGTGTCCTATTATATTATTTATATTCTGGCTATTTGCTTCTATCTCTACTCGTATTACTTTTGCATTTATTTTTTTAATCTCATAAACTATTTTATCATACCATATTGAATCTTCAACTAACTGACCAAATGCTGGATGATATGGACCTGCTACAACTTCACTATCTTTATTTTTTGGATCTGCTATTGTTTCTGTATTTTGCAATCCAATTCTTATTACTTGGATGTTTTTCTTGGCAAATAATCTTAATATCTCTTTACTTCTTTCTACAGCTTGTCCAACAGTTAGAGGTGTAAATTCCTTATTTCTATATTCTCTTTCAAGCCCAGTTCCTTTTATAACAAGCACTGGATAAATTCTTACTAATTTGGGTTTTAATTTTATTATATCTTCTGCAGTTTTTATATCATCTTTTTCTGTACTTTCTGGAAGTCCTACCATCATTTGATGACCCAGTTTAAACCTATATTTTCTAATTAATTTAGAAGCTTTTTTTACATCTTCAAAAGTATGTCCCCTTTTACATCTTTCTAAAATATAATTATTACTTGATTGTACTCCTAATTCTATTGTTTTTACATGATATTTTTTTAGCATTTTTAATATATTTTTGTCTATTGCATCTGGTCTTGTTGATAATCTTATGCTATCTACTTTTTTATCTTTTATGTATGGTTGTACAGCTTCCAATAACTCTTTTTGTGTTTCAATAGGAATAGCAGTAAAACTTCCACCAAAAAAAGCAACTTCAACATAATTATCATTTTTAAAGTTTTTTAAATAATATTCAATTGTATTTCTTACATCATCTGCTGTAACTTGTTTAGTCTCTCCACTTATAGTTTTTTGATCACAGAATGTGCAGCACTGTTTGCATCCTAAATGTGGCACAAATATTGGAATAATATATTCTTTCTTCAATATCCATTCCTCCTTATATTATATCCCCTATTCTCATATAATCTTTAGTGCTTTATCTGCTGCATCCATTTCAGCTTGCTTTTTCGTTTTACCTGTTCCTGTTGCTAAAACTTTTCCATTTAATTTAACTTGAGCAGTAAATGTTTTATCATGGTCTGGACCAGTTTCGTTTATTATTTCATATTTAATATCTACATTACCATGTACCTGTAATTTTTCTTGTAACACTGTTTTATGGTCTTTCATTCCAACATTTTTACTGGCAATTTCTATTTCATCTTTAAGATTATCTACTATAAATTTTTCTGCTTCTTCTAATCCTGAATCAAAGTAAATTGCTGCAATTAACGCTTCTACACTATCTGCCATTATTGCAACTTTTCTATTACCTTGATGAATTTTCTCACTTTTTCCAACATACAAGAAATCACTAAAATTATGCTTACTCGCTATTTTATATAAGCTTTCCTCACAAACAACAGAAGCTCTAACTTTAGTCATTTCTCCTTCTTTTAATTTTGGATAATTATTATATAAATATTTGCTTGATATAAATTCTAAAATACTATCTCCTAAAAACTCTAATTTTTCATTACTTTTAATTCTATGTTCATATGCATATGATGTATGTGTTAAAGCATTTTTTAATAAATCTTTATTTTTAAAAGTATAGCCTATACTTTGTTCTAAAGTAGCTAAATCGCTTTCCATAACCATTTCCTCCTTTCTATATAAATGTATATGTTCTATATTACTTTACAGTTATATATTACTCTATTTAGCAAAATTTGTAAATAGCTTTTTTAAATAAATGTTTTGGATGTTTTTGGGGACACTTTTCTAAAACATCTTTTAGGTGTTTTTGGGGACAGGTTATTAAAGTTTCTAAAAACATCGTTGAAGCATAAAAAAAGAAAGGCTATTTCAAACCTTTCAATTTTTTTATCTTAAGCAACATGCTCTTTTATGTAGTCAACAACGTCACCTACTGTTACTATTTTTTCAGCATCAGCGTCAGGGATTTCTGTGTCGAATTCTTCTTCTAATGCCATTATTAATTCAACTATATCTAATGAATCAGCTCCAAGATCATCTATAAATGATGCTTCTAGTGTAACTGCTGTATCGGCTACTCCTAATTGTTCAACAATTATTTCCTTTACTTTTTCAAATATATCTTCCGAACTCATCATCCTAGGTTCACCCCCTCTCAAATTTCTATCAATTTATAAATACAATAATACAAGTTTAACTAATTGTCAAGCAAAATAAAAAAAAGTTTTAGTTTTTAATAAAATCCTTTATTTTTATATACTTTTGAGCATTTGAACAAGCATTCAATAATTAATAATCAACTTTGCATCATTTTAGTAACATCTTCCTGTTTTTGGGGACACCTTCCGAAAACAGGAAGAAGCTTTTTTGCTTGATTTAAAGGCATTTTCACTTAATAGAATAGTATGCTTTTATCAGTTTTTGGGCCTGTTTTCGGAAGGTGTCCCCAAAAACAGCTATTGCCTTTTTTCTTAATAAGTGGTATTATTTTTATAGTATTAACCAAGGAGAAAAAATATGTTATTAGAGAAAATTGATTTTTATGATTCTACTTCGATTAAGACTTATAATCTAGATAAGAACATGCGTTATGAGCTTTCTGTTCTTGATAAGTTGGATCCTATGACTAAGCAACATAGCGAGAATGTTGGTGATTTAAGTGGTAGAATCTGTCAACAATTAAGATTAAATAAAAAATTTACAGTTCATGCTATAATTTGTGGGTATTTGCATGATATTGGTAAAACTATGATACCTTATTCTATAATAAGTAAACCTGGTAAATTAACTGATGAGGAATATGAGATAATGAAAAATCATACAATTTATGGATATCAAATTTGTATGGATGATATAAAATTACGTCCATATGCTGAAGGGCCTCTTTATCATCATGAGGCTTTAAATGGTAGTGGCTATCCTAAAGGATTAACTAAAAAAGATATTCCTTTTGTTGCAAGAATTATTCGTGTTGCAGATGAGTATGACGCTTTAGTTACCAAAAGACATTATACAACCCACGTCCATATTTCTGAAACTCTTAAAGATATGATTAAAGATACTAAACCTGCTAATTACAAACAGACTATGGCACTAAGTCAGCTTTCAGAAAACTCTAGAATGGGTAAAATAAGCCCAACAATTTTAAAGGCATTATTTAAGCTTGTTATTGATGATACTAAATATGAAATTAGTCTATTATATGATTATCTTGATTACCTTAGAGAGAATATTAAGCGTCTTGAATTAATAGATTCCTACAATGCTAAAATGCAGGCTACAGATAAACAGAGTAAACGTGATTATTATGCTGAAGGTATGAAATTACTTTTTTCAGTTGGTGAGGATTTTTTAAATTATCATAATGTATTACAAGAATATAAAGATGCATTAGTTACTAGAGAAAAAAGAATTACTGATTTATATAACGAAATTAAACTTATTAAAAAGCTAAAGGTTTAACACCTTTAGCTTTTCCAATATAGCATTTTATTCATCCAATCCAAAGCTTACTCCTAATGCATTGTTTATCTGGTTCATAATTGTTGCATCATCTATGTGTCCAATTTTTTCTTTTAATCTACTTTTATCAATTGTTCTTATTTGTTCAGTAAGTACAATTGATTCTGTTTTTAACTTTGTATTTTCTGGTCCTATCTCTATATGAGTTGGTAATTTACTTTTTCCCATTTGAGAAGTTATTGCCGCTGCTATAACTGTTGGACTATGCTTATTTCCCATATCATTTTGTATTATTACAACAGGTCTTATCCCACCGTTGCTCTGATCCAACTACAGGACTTAAATCAGCATAAAACATATCTCCTCTTCTTACTATCATATTTTTTCACTCCTAATAGTTTGTATAACTTTAGATTTGTTTTAGATATATTTTTAATACTTTTTTAAGATAATTTAACAGGCCTATTTTATTGTTATCTCACTATATAATATGTAAATTACTGTATTTTTGTTATTGTCCTGTATTAATAATTTTGTTGGATTCCCAGTTTTTTTGTCTAAATATAGTTCTTTATATTTAATATTTGAATCTTCATTTTGTACTTCTAATTTTAATACTACTTCTTCATCATTTTCTGTAGCTTCTTTATTTTCGTTATCTGCTTGTTTATATTCTTCCAAGAAATCATTTAGCCATAAATTATTGCTTTCTATATAAGGATAATTATTATATATCTTTGTAAGATTTAAATTAGTATTTATAATTTGAAGAGTATTATTTTTATATATAAATTTAATTCCTTTCACATTTTCTGGCTCTAAAATTTCTTGTATATCTTCGTTTTCATCATGTGTTTGTTTTATTTTATATTTGTTTGTATTTTTATTACTATTTATTGTCACTTCCATAGTTGCTTCATAAGAATTTATATTACAAATATATTCTTGAACTTCATCTAAAGTTTTATTAAGAATATTATTTCCAGTATTTATTTTTTTATAATTAATTTTAAAAAAAATACTTACAAATATAACAATAGCTATAGCAATAATAGTAATAATAATTATTTTTTGTTTAGATTTAAACATTTACAAAATTCACTATCCTTCCATAAAGTAGTTTGTTTAATAATATTCTATCTAAACTTAAAATATGAATTCGCCCA
>CALXJO010000084.1 GCA_944388645.1 uncultured Clostridia bacterium | reverse complement strand
TTTTAACTCCTATTTTTATTATTTCTTATTGCAAATATAAATATTGGTTCTAGTAATCCCAATGTTACTGCTGTAAATACTGTTAGTACTTCATTATATTTAGAATATTTTGTATAAAGCTTTGAAACTATTATCATTTCTACTATAAAAGTAACTATTACTAAAATAATTGTTAATATTAATAAAGAATTTATTCCAGCGAAAATATATCCTAAGATAAATAATACTGTTTTTATAAGCCATAATAAACTTAGAGTAACTCCTGCCCATGGTTTTACTGCTATTTTTCCTAATAAATATTTATTATAAATTAGTATCCAAGCAGTCCAGTTATGTTTATAGCCTAAATTTTTATTTAGCTTCATTAAACCAAAACTTTCAAACACATATAGTGCTAGTTTAATAATTGCTAATATAACTATTGCTATCACAAAAGCCCAAAACATTCCAGCCATTGCAAGTAATAAAATTGACATAGAAAAACCTCCCATTTTATTTTCCTCCTATTTTAAATATTTTATTTCAAATGTTGTTCCTTTTCCTAGTTCAGAATCTACTTTTATATAACCGTTTTCTTTTTCTATTATTGTTTTTGCAAGAGATAGTCCTATTCCTATACTATTTTCACTTACCTGTTTAGATTTATAAAATCTTTCAAATATATGAGATAAATCTTCTTTTGCTATTCCTTCTCCTTCATCTGTTATTTTTATTTTAACAAATATACTATTATTTTCAACCTCAATTTTTATTTTTGAATCTTCTTTGCTATGTTCTATACAATTTTTTATAATATTTGTAAGTGCTTCTAATTGCCAGTTATAATCTGCTCTTAAAATAACATCTTCATCAATTTTCTCTTCTATTTTAATATTTTTTATATCTATCATAATTGCTAAATTATTAATTACATTATCTATTAATTTTTTTACATTTATCTGTGTATCTTGCATTACAATTGCTCCTGCGTCAAATTTAGCAAGTTTTAGAAGTGAGATTACTAAAGATGAAATCCAATCTATTTGTCTACTTATTTCTTCTATGAATTCATTTCTTGTTTTTTCATCCATATTTGGATTTTCTTCAATATTATCAAGCATTATTCTAATTGACGTAAGCGGTGTTTTTAATTGATGTGAAATATCTGCTAAGGAGTTGCTTAAGTTTGTTTTTTCCTTTTCACTATTTTCTGCAGATTCTCTTAACAATATTGTGGTTTTATATAATTCGTTTCTTAATCTTGATATTTCATCTTCTCCATTGTCTTCTATTTTTAGCTCATAATTTCCATTATTGACTTTGTCTAAATATTTATTAATTGACCTTAAGCTTTTATCTCTTTTATTAGTATATATAAGTGCTACTATAATAGCAATTACTCCTAATAATACAATAATTGTTATATTAATCCTTATGCTTGTATTCATGCTGTTTTCTAGCTCTTTGATATATGAAATATTATTTGTATACCCATATTTTGATAATACCTCGTCTTTTTGCTCTTGGTTTTCAGAATTTATTATTCTAATTACTTCTTGCTCATCTGTTTCTGGATACTTTTCCATTATTTCATCTATTAGATTTGAAACAGTTAAATTTACTATTTTTTCATAATTTTTGTACTGGATTGTGAGTACTATAAAAATTGTTAAACTACTAATTAAAATTAATATTAGTCCTGTAATTACTACCTTTTTAAAACTTTCCTTATTAATCATTTTATCACCTATACCTTGTCCACTCTATAGCCAATACCTTTTATAGTTTTTATAACATCATTTTCTCCAAGTTTTGCTCTAATTCTTTTAATATAAACTGTTAAAGTATTATCATTTACATAGTTTCCAGCTATGTCCCATATTTTATCTAGTATATTATCTCTTGTTACAGTTTTACCCATGTTATAGAATAACAAAAGTAAAATTCTATACTCTAAAGCTGTAAATACAACTTCTTCATTATTTATATATACTCTTGAAGCATCTACATCTATTACAATATTTCCAGTTTGTAATTTACTTGCTTCTTTATTATATCTTCTTAGAATATTATTAATTCTTGATATAAGCTCCCTTGTTCTAAATGGTTTTATTACATAATCATCTGCACCTAAATTAAAACCTTGTACAACATCTTGCTCTTCATCTTTTGCAGTTAAAATTATAATTGGAGTGTCTTTTTGCTCTTTTATGTATTTACATAGCTCAAAGCCATTTCCATCTGGAAGCATTATATCTAATATGATTAAATCATATTCATTAGAGTCTAAATTTTTCTTTGCATTATGCACATTTTTTGAAACATCTACTTCAAATTTTTCTTGTTCTAATGAATATGTTAATCCTTTTAATATTGATTCATTATCTTCTACTAATAATAATTTCTTCATATTTTTCCTTTCACTATCTATTACTATATAAACTATTGTAATTTGGGTACATTGATGTAGTAGATATTGTTATAAATTTTATAGAATATATATCACAATATATTAAACTATCATTTTCTACTGATCTTAATAGAATGTAACTTGCACCAACATCTTGTAATACACCTATTCTATCTACCATATTGTTTGTTCCAATTAGAAATTCTACTCGCATAAGTCTGCCAATTTGCTCTCTTAAAAATGCTGGTGTATAAATGTTGTTTTTCAAAATTTCTGGTATATTGGTTGCATTCATATCAATTTGTCTTGTTTCTTTATCTTCCAAACCCATCTCTCCTTTATGTGTTTCTATATTGAGGTGTTGGTCTATAAAAACAATGCTGACCTAGTCTTGTATGAAATGTACCAGAACCATTTACCGGAAATGTACTGCCACATGTTGGTTTAAATGGGTTTAAATACCACAAGCATTCTCCTATTTCATTTAACTTATTTCCAGATAAAGCCCAATCTGCAATATAGTAATGTGTGTCATCTGGGTTTACATTATATATGTTTTGGCTATTATAATTGCCTCTTATCATCTGGCTTGCACAATCAAATTGACCTTCCTGATATAATATGTTTCGTATGCTTCCTCCATTAGAGACTCTTGCATATTCGCCCTCAGATGCATTTACTCTGTTCATTATAACAGTTGCAACAGCCTTCATTCCATTATCGCCTTCTCCGCCAGCTTCGCATTGTATCATTCTTGCGAGTAGCTCTCTTTCTGAATATGCCATAAAACTTACACCTCTTATGTATTATATGAAGATGTAAGTTTTTTGGTTATTCATTTTCTATTAATTTGGTTTCTTTTTTATCTTTTAAAGTGCTATATATTACTACTACTGCACTTATTAATACAAATAAATAGAAACTGATTCCTCTATTTAATATCATTGCACTATTTATCATTGATTGTGGGAATACGTTTCTAAATATTCCTATAAAACCACCTTCGCTTGCTCCAACTGAACCTGGTAGTGGTATTCCTGAAACTGTAGCATATAAAACTGCTTGCAAAGTTAACAGTGTCCATATATTTTCTGTGCTATAACCAAAGGCTAAATATACCCAGTATGGTATGCTGTAATAAACTAGCATTTGTATTAATGTTGTAATTAGAGTTTTTACCATAAGTAATTTGTGGTTTTTTATATAAACTGCGCTTTCTTGGTAGGAAGCAAGTTCTCTTTCTAATTTTTCTTGTTTTTCTTCTATTTTCTTTATTCTAAAAAACTTTAGTAATTTTACGAATCCTCTTACTAATGCTGCAGACAATCTTTTAGAAAATATTCCTATTATAAGAAGTGCCAAAGCACTCATATTTAATGCAATTCCTAATATGAATAAATAAATTAATCCACTTTTTAATACATCAAAATGTATAATTGCACTTAAAATTCCAAATGTTAATGATACAATTTGAAAACTGCATAAATGTAATAATAATGCAAGTGTACTATGCGCAACTTTTATATTATCTTTGTGCATATAATAGATTTCCATTGGTTGGCCACCACTTGCAGCAGGTGTTATAGCACTAAAGAAAAACCCTATTAAGGTATATCTAATATTTCTTATAAAGCTTGACTTTTCACCTAACTCTTTTAAAATTCTACCAATATTTATTGTCTCGCCCATTATATATATGCACATTGCAATTATTCCAATAAATATGTATTCTATTTTCACATTTTTAATAATATTAAATATTTCAGATACATCTTGACCTTGAAATACTATTGAAAATGTTAATATTATTAATAATATAAATATTATTAAATTAGTAATTGTTTTTCTAATTTTCTTCTTCTTTTCCATAATGATCCCCGTTTTATTTTTATCTTAAATTTGTTATATATTATCATTTCTTTGTGACTTTAAAATGACAATTTGCTTTTCTATATTACCATATATTACTATAAAAGGCAATATTTAAGCATGAATATGAAATAGACACAGCCTTTTTGCTGTGCCTAAATTAATAATTAGTTTTTTTCTTGTGTTTGTTTTATCATCCATAATTTTTTAGTGTAATCTGATATAAATTCATCCATCAATGTGGATGTTGCATAATCTTGCATATCATCTGCATTTTTCTTTATTGAATAAGCGTTGTTTAATAAATAAGAATAATCTTGCTTAATGCTATCTAACACACAATTTGAATCTACTTTTTTATTTTCTGCTTCTTCTATTTTAGAAATGTTTAAATAATCTTGCATTGTTCCTAAAGGTTCATCATCTTTGCTTAAAATAAATTCTGCAACTTTATCTATTGCTTCATTTACTTCATCATAATATTCTTCTAGTTTTTCATGAATAACAAAAAAATCTTTTCCTGTTACATTCCAATGATAATTTTGTAACTTTCTGTAAAACACAGCTAA
>CALXJO010000083.1 GCA_944388645.1 uncultured Clostridia bacterium | reverse complement strand
TCGCCCAAAAAGGGGCGTCCCTAATGGGCGACTTAAGGAGCAGAAGATTGATAGCAGAAGTTATAATAAATAGCAATGTAAAGAATTTAAATAAAACGTTTGATTACCTAGTTCCAATGGAAATGGAAGATAAAATTTCTATTGGAAGTAGGGTATTAGTGCAGTTTGGAAATAAAAAGGCTTTAGAGGAAGGTTTTGTAGTAGGTTTTAAAGATAAATCAGAATTTGAGGCAAAACTAAAAGAAATAAGTAAAGTTGAAGACAAACTGTATTTAAGTAAAGAAAATATAGAACTTGCAAAATGGATGGCAAATAGATATTTTTGTAATGTATCTGATTGTATAAAATTAATGCTTCCTCCTGGGAAAACTACAAAACAGCAAGATAAAAGAATTAATGATAAAACACAAAATTTTGTGTATTTAGCAAAAGAAATTGATGAAATAAATGAAGATATTGAAAGCAAAAAAATAAAATCGGATAAGCAAATAAGAGCTTTAAAATTTTTAATAAATAACATTAGCACAAATACAGAGATATCTAGTGTGGATTTACAATTATTTGCAGATGTTTCATTAGCTATTTTAAAAACTCTTGAGAAAAATGGCTATATAGAAATAGTAGAAAAAGAAGTAGAAAGAAATCCTTTTTTACATAAAGTAGTACAAAAGACTACAAATTTAGAGCTAACAGAAGAGCAACAAGATGCTTTTGAAAAAGTAAATGCATCATTACAAATAGGAGAATATGATGAATTTTTGCTATTTGGAATAACAGGCTCAGGTAAAACAGAAATATATATAAGATTAATTGAAGAAGCCTTAAAACTTGGAAAATCTAGTATAATGTTAGTGCCAGAAATTTCGCTTACTCCTCAAACAGTTGATAGATTTCTAGGAAGATTTGGCGAAGAAAAGATAGCAGTTTTACATAGTAAATTGTCTTTAGGAGAAAGATATGACCAGTGGAAAAAAATAGAACGTGGAGATGCAAAAATTATAATTGGAGCAAGGTCTGCCATATTTGCTCCTGCAAAAGATTTAGGATTAATTATAATAGATGAAGAACATGATGATTCTTATAAATCTGAAACTAATCCTAGATATAATGCAAAAGAAATTGCAAGTTATATTGGAAATAATAAAAATATTCCAGTGCTATTGGGAAGTGCCACACCAGATATGAGTACATATTATAAAGCCCAAAAAGGAGAGATTCAATTTTTAGAACTAACCAAAAGAGCTAATAACTCTAGTCTGCCTGATGTTGAAATAATAGATTTAAGAAAAGAACTTGCAACAGGAAATAAAACAATGATAAGCACAAAACTACATAGCTTAATAGAAGAAAATTTAGAGAATAAAAAACAAACAATATTATTCCTTAATAGAAGAGGATTTTCTACTTTTATTATGTGTAGAGATTGTGGATACACAGCCAAATGTAAGAACTGTGATATAACACTTACGTATCACTTAAAAGAAAATAAGCTAAAGTGCCATTATTGTGGCTATGAAACAAATGCTTTAACAGTATGCCCTGAGTGCAAAAGTAAAAATATTAGATATTTTGGAACAGGCACACAGAGATTAGAAGAGCAAATAAGAGAAATGTTCCCACAAGCCTCAGTAATCAGAATGGACATAGATACAGTAACTAAAAAAAATTCCCATGAAGATATTTTAAATAAATTCAAGAATGATGGAATAGACATATTAATTGGTACACAGATGGTAGTAAAAGGTCATCATTTTCCGAATGTTACTTTAGTCGGAGTAATTGCAGCAGATAGCAGTTTAAATATAGATGACTATAGAGCACATGAACGAACTTTCCAAATATTAACACAAGTTGCAGGAAGAGCAGGAAGAGGAAAAGATAAAGGAAAAGTAATAATACAAACTTATAATCCAGACTCATTTTGTATACAATATTCACAGAAACAAGACTATAAATTATTTTATGATACAGAAATTAACATAAGAAAACAATTGAGATATCCACCTTTTTGTGATATAATATTAATTGGTATTTCAAGTACTAATTACAAAGAAATAGAAAAGAATGCCAAAATAATATATGAAGATATAAAACAAAAGATAAAAACAAAAAAATTGCAAATAATATTGTATAAACCAGTACCAGCTCCAATAGATAAGATAAAAAATCGATTTAGATGGAGAATAATAATAAAATGCAAGATAGATGAAAAACTAATAGATGAAATAAGTGATACTATAGAAAAAGTATCAAATACGAGAGGAAATACAAGAGTAATAGTGGATACAAATCCAACTAATATGCTTTAAAGAAAGGAGATTATACATGGCAATTAGACAAATAAGATTAAATGGAGATGAAATTTTAAGAAAAAAAGCAAGAGAAGTGGATACAGTAGATGATAAAATAAGAGAACTATTACATGATATGTTAGAAACAATGCATAAATATAATGGCGTTGGCTTAGCTGGACCACAAGTAGGTATTCTAAAAAGAGTAATAGTAATAGACCTATATGATGGGGAAGAACCACTTTTATTGGTAAATCCTAAAATTATTAAATCAAAGGGAAAACAAGAAGTAGATGAAGGATGCTTAAGTTTTCCAAATGAATATGCTAAAATAATAAGACCAAAAGAGGTAGTTGTTGAAGCATTAAATGGAAATGGAGAGAAAGTTAAGATAGTAGCAAAAGACTTACTAGCACAAGCTTTATCACATGAAATAGACCATCTAGACGGTATATTATTTGTAGACAATATGATACCAGGCACACTTCAATATGTTGAGCCTGAGGATAATGAATAAGGAGTTAAAGGTTGAAAAATAATTACAATTTTGACGTTGTCGAACTTCATTTGAAATTTAATCAACGTACAAAAGTACGCCTCATAAATTTCAAACTTGTTCTCCTAGTCAAAATTTAATTCTTTTCCAACCAGATTTGTGCCTAAGAAAGGAATGATACAAAATGAGAATATTGTTTATGGGGACCCCTGATTTTGCACGAGAGTCATTAAAAGCTTTATATGAAAGCGGTTATGATATAATAGGAGTTGTAACAAATATTGATAAACCAAAGGGAAGAGGAATGAAGCTTGTTCCTTCTCCTGTAAAAGAATATGCGTTAGAAAAAAACTTAAAAATATATCAGCCTCAAAAGATTAGAAAAAATCCAGAATTTTTAGAAGAAGTTAAATCTTTAAATCCGGATTTAATTTGTGTTGTAGCATATGGAAAAATTCTTCCACAAGAGCTATTAGATATACCAAAATATGGCTGTGTAAATGTACATGGATCACTTCTTCCAGAGTATAGAGGTGCTGCACCAATACAATGGGCTGTACTAAATGGAGATAAAAAAACAGGTGTTACAACAATGTTTATGAATGCTGGTATGGATACAGGAGACATGATTCTAAAAGAAGAAGTAGAAATAGGTGAAGATGAAACAACAGGTGAGCTATGGAACGTTTTAAGTAAAGTTGGTGCAAAACTTTTAGTAAAAACAGTAGAACAAATAGAAAATGGAACAGCCACAAGAACACCTCAACCAGAAGAAGGAACAATGGCTCCAATGCTTTCTAAAGAAATAGCAAAAATAGATTGGGAAAATAAAACAGCCAAAGAAATAAAAAACTTGGTAAGAGGGCTAAACCCAATAATGGGAGCATATTCATATATAAACAATAAAAAAATAAAATTCTGGAAAGTTCAAGTATTATCACAAGAACAATTACTAGAAGAATTTGAAGAACTAAAAGAATATAAAGGAAGACTAAAACAACTAGCACCTGGAACTGTATTATTTTCAGACAGCAAAAAAGGACTATTTATAAATGCAAAAGAAGGAATAGTGCAAGTATTAGAAATACAAGGAGAAAATGCAAAAAGAATGCCAATAAACGACTTCTTAAGAGGAAACAGCATAACAGCTGGAAATATATTTGAATAAAAGAAAAATCGCCCCAAAAGGACTGTTTCCCATTGGGCGATTTGTTATTTTAAATATACCACTGTTACTCCCATTTCTCCTTCACCAAACGTTCCGGGTCTAAATGATTTTACATGTGAGTTTCTTTTTAAGAATGATGTTATACCATCACGTAGTTTTCCAGTTCCTTTTCCATGTATTATTCTTACATGTTCTAGTTTTGCCATACTGCAATCATCTAGGTATTTATCTATAAGTGGAATAGCTTCATCAACTGTTAATCCAATAACATTTATTTCAGAAGAAGCAGTTTTTGCTTTATTGTTTTCATATGAAATACTAGATTTTGATTTTTGTCCATTTTTTAAGCTAGATGTTTTATTTACAATTGATAAATCTTTTAGCTTTATATTCATTTGTGCATTTCCAACTTGCATTTTAACTTCATTAGATTTATTAGGAAGTGATAAAACAGTTCCTTCTAGATTTAGTTTATTTAGTAATAAGGTTTGTCCTACATAAATATCATCTGCAGTTAGTGAAGATGTTTTTGTATCTGTATTTTCTTCTTTAGAAAGATTATTAATTGAAGTATTTAATTTATTTCTTAATTCATTTGCATTTTTTGCGTTTAATTCTTCTTTATCTAATTCTTTAATAATATAATTTGCTTCATCTTTTGCCTCTAATAAAATTTCTCTTGCTTTTTGTTTTGCATTGGAAATAATCATATTAGATTCTTTTATAAGCTTACTATTATCTCGTTCTAATGACTTCCTTAAAGCTTCTACTTGATTAGCATTTTTAGTATATCGTTCTTTTTCTTTTTCAATTTCTAATTTATCATCATATATATTTTTTAACATTTGTTCAATATTTGCATCATCTTCATGCACTAATGACTTAGCTCTTTCAAGTATTTCTTCTGATAGCCCTAACTTTTTACT
>CALXJO010000082.1 GCA_944388645.1 uncultured Clostridia bacterium | reverse complement strand
TGGGCGATTTATTATTGACATTTTTAACTATTTTCTTTAGAATATACTTGAAAATAATTTTATAGGAGGTATTTTTTTATGGCTGATATTATTTCTTACTTGTTTGAAACTAAAGCAATTAAATTTTGTGAGGAAAATAAACCTTTCTTTTTAACTTCTGGAATGATTTCACCTTATTTTGTTAACACACATTTTTTATATGGAAGTGAAGAAGAAGCAACAGAGTTTCTATCATACATAGACACATTACTTGCAGATAGAGTAAACTTACCAAAGAAGGTATTTGATAGGGTTATTAAGCAATATGAAAAAAATTCTATATATAAATATACTATAGACGCTATGGTAAAAGCTATAAAAGACAATGTAAATGTTGATGAAATTGATTACATTTCTGGTGGTGAAAGAAGAGATTGGTATTTTTCTAATCTTATAGCTTATATTCTAAAAAAGCCACATTTAACTTTATTCAAAGATATGGAAGCTTTTGTTAGTCCTTATGATTTTTCAAAAACAGAAAAAATAACAGATTTAACAAATAAAAAAGTTCTAAATGCATCTGATTTAGTAACAGCTGCATCTAATTATGTGCGTTCATGGATTCCTGCAATTAGAAATCTAAATGGAAACCTTGCTTGGACATGCTATGTTGTAGATAGAAAACAAGGTGGTACAGAAGTGCTAGAAAAAGAGAATATAAAAACTATTCCACTTGCATTTGTAGATGAATCACTATTTGAAGAAGCACGCAAATTAAATGTTATTAATGATGCGCAATTAGAAATGCTTAAAGGATTTTATGAAGATCCATATACAACTATGAGGAACTTTTTATTAAAATACCCAGAATTTTTAGAAAATGCTTTAAAAGCTGATGAGAAAACTCAAAAAAGAGCACATATTTTAATTGATAATGATTTATATGACTTAAATAAATAATTATGATAGGAGATTAATTTATGAAAACATTATTAAAGAATGGAACTTTAATTGATTACAAATCTAACATATTTGATAAATATGATATTTTAGTTGAAGATGATAAGGTAAAGAGAATAGCAAAAGATATTACAGATTCAGTAGATAAAGTTATTGATTGTACTAATTTATATATTATGCCTGGAATGATTGATATGCACTGCCATTTAAGAGAGCCTGGTTTTGAGCATAAAGAAACAATCGAAACAGGTGCTAAAAGCGCCGTAAGTGGTGGTTTTACTACTATTTGTCCTATGCCAAATACAAAGCCAACACCAGATAACGCTATTATTTTGCAAGAAATTATTAAAAAAGGAAAAGATGTAGGATTATGCAATATTCTTCCATATTCTTCTGTTTCTAAAGGAGAAAAAGGAGAAGAGTTAGTAGATTTTGAAGAAATGAAAAAAGCTGGTGCAATTGCTTTTTCTGATGATGGAATGCCAGTTGTAAATGCAAAAATGATGAGAGAAGCAATGATAAAAGCGGATTCTTTGGGAACTTTTGTATCATCACATTGTGAGGAAAAATCTGTATCTAAAGGAGCTATAAATGCAGGAAAAATTGCAGAACAACTTGGAGTAGAAGGAGTGCTTCCAGAAGCAGAAGAAATAATGTGTGCAAGGGAAATTGTAATTTCAGAAACAAATAATGTAAGAGCACATATATGTCATATTAGTACAAAAACAAGCAAAGACATGATACGTGATGCTAAAAAAAGAGGAGTAAAAGTAACTTGTGAAACTTGTCCACACTACTTTACATTTACAGTAGAAGAAGTTTTAAAATCTGGTGTAAATGCAAAAATGAATCCTCCTCTAAGAGAAGAAAAAGACCGAAAAGCAATTATTGAAGGATTAAAAGAAGGAACAATAGATGCAATAATAACAGACCATGCTCCACATGCAGAAGATGAGAAAAATAAAGGCTTGGCTGATGCACCAAATGGAATTATAGGATTTGAAACAGCACTTCCAGCTGAGATAATGAATTTAGTTGATACTGGAGACATAAGTTATTTAGATTTAGTAAAATTAACTTCTTATAATCCTGCAAAACTATTAAAGATAGATAGAGGAACTATAGAAGAAGGAAAAGTTGCAGACATCACAATTTTTGATTCTAATGAAGAATATGTTTATACAAAAGAAATGATAGTATCAAAATCAAAAAATAGCCCATTTATAGGGAAAAAATTAAAAGGAAGAGTTAAATACACAATAGTAGGAGGAAAAATAGTATATGAATGCAATAGATAGATTAATAGATAAAATCAAACAAACAAATAATCCAACAGTAATGGGACTAGACCCAAGATTTGATATGCTTCCAAAATGTGTTACAGATAAATATGATAAAACTTTAGAAGGTGTTTCTAAAGCAATTTTAGAATATAATAAAGCACTTATTGATGAAACATGTGACATAATTCCAGCTGTAAAACCTCAAATAGCCTTTTACGAGATGTTTGGAATTCCCGGATTGGAAGCATTTAAAGAAACATGTAAATATGCTAAAGAAAAAGGTATGATAGTAATTGCAGATATAAAAAGAGGAGACATTGGTTCAACTGCTCAAGGTTATTCAAATGCCTTTTTAGGAAAAACAAAAATTGGAGACCATGAAGAAAGCATATTTGATGTGGATTTTGTAACAGTAAACCCATATATGGGAACAGATTGTGTTAAACCATTTATAGAAGATTGTAAGAAATATGATAAAGGAATATTTATATTAGTAAAAACATCAAATCCATCTTCTGGAGAATTACAAGATTTAAAATTAGAAAACGGAAAAGAAGTTTATATGCAAGTAGCAGACCTAGTAGAAAAGTGGGGAGAAGATTTAGTAGGAAAATATGGCTATAGTAGTGTTTCAGCTGTAGTTGGAGCAACTTATCCGGAGCAATTGGAACAAATAAGAAGTAAAGCTCCTCATACATATTTCTTAATTCCAGGTTATGGAGCACAAGGTGGAAAAGCAGAAGATATTGCATTAGGATTTGATAAAAATGGATTAGGCGGAATAGTAAATGCATCAAGAAGCTTAATGTGTGCATATAAATCTGAAATATGGAAAAATCAATTTACAGAAGAAGAATATGCAAAAGCAACAAGAGCAGAAGCTTTAAGAATGAAAGAAGAGTTACAAACTGCAATAAAATAATAAGGAGGAATAAAAATGCCAAAGCAAGTATTTGCAGAATTAATTAATAAAGAACAATTAAAACCTGATATATTTAAATTTAGTGTTAAAGCTCCAGAAATAATAGAAGGGGCAAAACCGGGAAATTTTATAGAAATAAGAATAACAGACCAAGTAGAGCCATTTTTAAGAAGACCAATTAGTATTTATAATATGGACAAAGATACAGGTGTTTTAGAATTTATATTTCAGGTGAAAGGAAAAGGCACAAAATTATTAACCAGAAAAGAAGTAGGAGATAAAATAGATATAATAGGACCACTAGGTTCAGGTACTTTTAAGTATGATAAATTTAATAATATAGCAATAATTGGTGGAGGAATAGGAGTATTTCCATTATATGAACTTGCAAAATGTGCTAAGAACGATGGTAAAAATGTTAATACTTATTTAGGTTTTAGAAGTAAAGATTTTGTTGTATTAGAAAAAGAATTTGAAGATGTATCTAGTAATTTAACACTTACAACAGATGATGGAAGTTATAAAATTAAAGGATTTGCAATAAATCTTTTAGAAGAAGATTTAAGCAAGAAAAATATAGAAGCAATATTTGCATGTGGACCACTTCCAATGCTAAAAGCTGTACAAAAATTAGCATTAGAAAAAGATATTCCATGTCAACTTTCTTTAGAAGAAAAAATGGCTTGTGGATTAGGAGTATGTTTAGGATGTGCTGTAAAAACTGCCAAAAGTCCAAAAGATGCACCAGAATATTGGCATGTTTGCAAAGGTGGACCAGTGTTTAATGCAAAAGATGTTGAAATATAATTATGAAGTGGAGGAAAAAAGATGAATACAAAGGTAAATTTAGCAGGAATAGAGATGAAAAATCCTGTTACTGTGGCATCAGGTACATTTGGTTATGGAAGAGAATTTAGCAATTTTTTCGACTTAGGAAAATTAGGTGCAGTAATTACAAAAGGTACTTCTTTAAAACCTAAAAGTGGAAATAAACCACCAAGAGTATGCGAAACTGCAAGTGGAATGTTAAATAGTATTGGTTTACAAAACCCAGGAGTGGACTTCTTTGCTGAAAATGATTTACCATTTTTACGTAAATTTGATACAAAAATTATTGTAAATGCTTGTGGAAGTACAATAGACGAATATGTTGAACTTGCAAAAGTGTTAAACAAATTAGATATAGATGGAGTAGAATTAAACCTTTCTTGTCCAAATGTAAAAGCAGGATGCATGGCATTTGGAAATACTTATGAAGGTGTAAAAGAAGTAACAAGTAGAGTAAGAAAAGTTTTAGATAAGCCTCTTATTGTAAAACTAACACCAAATGTAACAGACATTGCTTCAATTGCAAAAGCAGTAGAAGACGCAGGAGCAGATGGAGTTTCATTAATAAACACATTACTAGGTATGAAAATAGATATAGAAAAAAGAAAACCAGTACTTGCAAATAATACAGGTGGACTTTCAGGTCCTGCAATAAAACCAGTTGCAGTTAGAATGGTATACCAAGTATCGCAAACTGTTAAAATTCCAATATTAGGAATGGGTGGAATTGTAAATGGAGACGATGCAATAGAATTCATGCTTGCAGGAGCAACAGCAATATCAATTGGAGCTGGAAACTTTATAGATCCATATACAAGTGTAAATACAGTAAAACAAATAGAAGAATACATGGAAAAACACAAAATAGAAGATATAAATGAGATAATAGGCAAAGTAGAAATGAACTAAATCGCCCATTAG
>CALXJO010000081.1 GCA_944388645.1 uncultured Clostridia bacterium | reverse complement strand
AACTTCGGATTACAAGTAAACACAGTAACATTACAAAAAGTAGAGAACCCTGCAAACTATGAAGAAACAGACTTAAGCGATAATACAGCAATAGCAGAAGTAATCTTCTCAGTAAAAACAGGTGGAGTAGACCTAAGCATAGTACTTGGAACAGCACTAATTGTAATGGTCGGAGCATTAATGATTACAATATATCTAAAAGAAAGAAAAACTAAATAATGTATTTCGCCCAAAAGGGACACCCCTTTTTGGGCGAAGTTGTTTTTGGGGACACTTCTTCGAAACACCCAAAAGATGTATTTGGGGACACTTCTTCGAAACACCCAAAAGATGTATTTGGGGACACCTCTCAAATGCAATGTCTTTTTATGTAGAAATAAGAAGTACGAAAATGCTTGCAATTACATTGATTTGGCTATATCATAATTACAAGTTCTAATAAAATTTTATTCTTAGAAAACTTATCATTAGTTTACTACTAAAATATCAAAAACATTTAACACAAAAACAAATCCCAGAAAACAAATTAAAAATATCTTAAGAAAGGAGGTACAGAAACAAAAATATATAAAAAACTAAAAAACAAAGAAAAAACGAGAAAACGGAAGAAAATGAAAGAAAAATGAAGAAAACTTATAAAATTAACTATAAAATAAAAGTTGCAATCTGAGTAAATAGAAATTATAATAGAAGGAGAAAAAGAATGAACAAACAAGAATTAGAAGAATACGAAATGCTTGGCGAAAAGCTAATATGTATACCATCAGGACTAAAAAGAAAAGATGGTACAGATGTAATGAGCTTAACACTGAGAAAATGGGTTGAAGAAGAAAAAACAGAAGAAAATAATACTTATGTAGAATATGAAGATACAATAGAATATGAAATAAAAGATTGTTACCTTATAAAAGAAGATGAAGAAAAATATATTTATGAAAATAAACCAGAAGAAGAAAATGATAAAAAAGGCGAAAAAGAAACTAAGCTACAAAGTAAAAGTGTAACAAATAGTGAACATGACAAATTATTTAAATCTTTATTTAGTAATGTAGAAGAAACAGCAGAATTTTTAAATAAAGAATTAAATTTAGTGTATAAATTCAAAGCAAACAATATGCAACAATATAATAAAGAATACATAACAAATATGTTTGAAAAGATAGAATCGGACATAGTATATAAAGTAGAAGAAAAAAAACTGTATGTATTAATAGAACATCAGTCTTCGCCAGATAGGTCAATGCCTTATAGGATGGAAAAATACAGAATAGAAATAATGGATAGTGGTTTAGAGAAAAGAAAAATGAGATTAGTAGACTATAAATATCCAAGAGTAATACCAATAGTACTATATACAGGCATAAGAAAATGGAATGTACCAGAATTAGAAGATTTACAATATAAAGTAGAAGGCTATGAAGAAAATAATAAATACTACATATTAATAGATGCAAACAAATATACAAGAGAAGAATTATTACATGATAATTTAATAATAACAAAAGCCATGCTTTTAGACAGAGAGGAAGATATAAATGATATAAAAAAAGATCTAGATATAATAATAGACAAAGAAAAAATTAAAAAAAGCACACGATATAAAGAGCAATTATTAATATTATTGCAGTACTTGTTTATAAATGAAAAATATATAGCTATAAGAGCAGATTTGCAAAGATTAATAGAAGAATTGAAAGGAGATGATGAACCAGTGTTACGTGCAGCAAAAATAATAGATGAAGAATTTGAAAAAGCTGAAAGAAGAGGCGAAAAGCGAGGAGAGAAAAAAGGAAAACAGGAAGTAGCTAAGGCGATGAAAGAAGATAAATTAAGCTATGAATTTATTAGTAAATTTACAGGACTAAAGCTAGAAGAAATAGAAGCACTTTAAAAACAATCTAAATAGGAAGCTTATAATCTAAAGCAATTATTACAATACCTGCAAACTAGCTAAACAACAACTTTAAAACTTAATATAAAACCAAATATTAGCAAACATAAAAAACAAAGTTTACAATAATCAATAAAAATACATACTAACAAATTAGTTAGTGTGTATTTTTATTGATTTGTGTGGCACTTTCCCAAAATAGGAGGGTAGTTTTTGTTATTTTTGAACCTGCTTTCTAAACCTGTCCCCAAAAACACCCAAAAGATGTTTTCGAAAAGTGTCCCCAAAAACACCCAAAAAACAGGCACAATTATGAAAGGAAAACATAAAATATAATAAGATAATTAACATTGGAGGGATAAATTTGAGTAATTTAGAAGAAAAGAAAAAAGTATTAGAATTAAAAAATGTTTGCAAAACTTATCAAGCAAAAAATGGAGAAATAGAGGCATTAAAGAATATTAATTTTGATGTAAAGACAGGTGAATTTGTTAGCATAATAGGACCAAGTGGATGTGGAAAATCAACTCTTCTATCTATAATTGCAGGATTGGAGAATAAAACAGAAGGAGAAATATACATAGATGGAAAACTAGGATATATGTTACAAAAAGATAATCTACTAGAATGGAGAACTATATATAAAAATGTTTTACTAGGGCTTGAAATAAAGAAAACTCTAACAGAAGAAAATAAAAACTATGTGTTAGAGTTGCTAAAAAAATATGGTTTATATGAATTTAAAGATAAGTATCCAATGCAATTATCAGGAGGAATGAGACAAAGGGTTGCACTTATCAGAACACTTGCCATTCGTCCTAATATACTTTTACTAGATGAAGCTTTTTCTGCACTTGATTATCAAACAAGACTAATGGTAACTGAAGATATTTATAAAATATTAAAGCAAGAAGGAATAACAACAATAATGGTAACACACGACATTTCAGAAGCAATTTCTATGTCTGATAGAGTAATAGTATTAAGTAACCGACCAGCAACAGTAAAAAACATTTATACAATAGACTTTGAAATGGAAAACAGAACTCCCTTAAGCTGCAGAGAAAATCCTAAATTTAGTAAGTATTTTAACATCATGTGGAAGGAGCTGGAGGAATATGATAAAGAAGAAGAAAAGAAAGATAGAAAATGAGCAAATATCAGAAGATAGAAAAAAATATCTTAAAAAAATCAAAATAAATAAAATAAAGGTATTTACAACACAAATAACAATAGCCTTAACATTTATTGTAATATGGGAAGTACTTGCAAGAATGGGAAAAATAGATAGCTTTATAACAAGTATGCCTTCTAGAATATGGGAAACATTTTTAAACTTATCATCAAACGATTTGTTAGAACATCTAAGGATTACATGTACAGAAACCTTAGTAGGATTTTTACTAGGAACAGGGTTAGGAATAATAATAGCTATAATCTTGTGGCTATCACCATTTATTTCTAAAGTAGCACAGCCATTTTTAGTAATATTAAATGCACTACCTAAAACTGCACTAGGTCCAGTTATAATTATATGGGTAGGAGCTGGAATGCCTGCAATTATTGTAATGGCACTTGCAATATCATTAATAGTTACAATATTAGACATACTAAATGGACTGATGAATACAGACAAAGAAAAAATTAGAATGTGTGAAACATTTAATGCAAATAAACTTCAAATACTAACCAAAATAGTAATTCCTGCGAACATTTCAACTTTATTCAACACATTAAAAGTAAATATAGGTTTATCACTAGTAGGTGTAATAACAGGTGAATTTTTAGTTTCTAAAGGAGGACTTGGTTATTTAATAGTATATGGTGGTCAGGTATTTAAACTTGATTTAGTAATGACAAGTGTAATCATTCTTGCTATAGTTGCAGCTTTGATGTACGAAAGCATAATTATTTTAGAAAAGATAATTGTAAAAACAAAACAATAGGGAGGAAAATTAATAATGAAAAAAATTATTATACCAATTGTATGCATAGTTATAATTGCTGCAATTGTAATAACCGTTATTTTGGTTAATAACAAGCCAGAAGAACAAGCAGAACTTACAACAATACAATTAAACGAAGTAACAAGGTCAGTTTTTTATGCACCACAATATGTAGCAATAGCAAATGGATTCTTTGAAGAAGAAGGATTAGAAATAGAAATGACAACTGGTCAGGGAGCAGATAAAGTTATGACAGCAATTTTAGCTGGACAGAGTGATATAGGTTTATGTGGACCAGAAGCAAGTATATATGTATATAATGAAGGAAGAGAAGACTATGTAGAAGTATTTGCTCAATTAACTAAAAGAGATGGCTCTTTTTTAGTTAGCAAAAATCCAACTGATAATTTCTCATGGAATGACTTAAAAGGTAAAACTGTAATACCTGGTAGAAAAGGTGGAGTTCCATATATGACATTTGAATATGTATTAAAACAAAATGGAATAAATCCTGAAACTGATCTAGTATTAGATGATAGTATACAATTCGATTTAATGGCAGGAGCATTTGCAGGCGGAAATGCTGAATATGTTACACTATTTGAGCCAACAGCTTCAATGACAGAAGAACAAGGAAAAGGCTATGTAGTAGCCTCTGTTGGAGAAGCATCTGGAGAAGTTCCATATACAGCATATTGTGCTAAAAAGAGTTATATAGAAGAAAACAGTGATATAATAGAAGGATTTACAAGAGCGGTATATAGAGGTCAACAATGGGTTAAAGAACACTCAGCAAGAGAAATAGCAGAAGTAATACAAGACTTTTTCCCAGACACAACAGTAGAATCACTAGAACAATCAGTACAAAGTTACAAAGACATAGACGCTTGGAATGAAAACCCAATACTAAAAGAAGAATCATTTGATAAACTACAATTAATAATGACAGAGGCAGGAGAACTAGACCAAAAAGCACCTTATGATAAAATAGTAAACAACTCATATGCTGAAAAAGTAATAAATGAATAAAAAAATACCCTGTTTTTGGGGACACCTTCCGAAAACAGGGTCAAAAACAGTAAAAAAAACACTTCCCTATTTTGGAAAGTGCCTAAAATTAAGGCAAAAAGTTCCCTTCCTGTTTTCGGAAGGTGTCCCCAAAAACAGGGTTTAAAAATGTTAGAAAAT
>CALXJO010000080.1 GCA_944388645.1 uncultured Clostridia bacterium | reverse complement strand
CAACTACAAAAAAGACAACTACAAAAACTAGTACAGCTAAAAAGACTTCTACTACTAAAAAGGCAGCTACAACCAAAAAGAGTAAAACCACTAAAAAAACAGCTTCTACAAAAACAAAGAAAACCACTACAGCTAAAACTACAAAAGCAAGAAAAACTACTAAAGAAATACTTCCAGAAGAAATCACAGCGTCAACTGATTTAACTAAAAAAATTGAAATTTTAGAATATTATGATTTGCCTTACAGATATAATCAAACTGTTGTAAAAGTTCTTGCTCAAACTCCTACAACTTTATTCATTTATTGGGATATTTCAGATGATGATAGAAATCGTTTTGTAGAACAGTATGGCGAAGATTTCTTTAATAACACTAAGCCTGTACTTGTAATTCATAATAATACTATGCATTATTCTTTTGAAATAGAGATAGATGATTTTGCCAATAGTTGGTATTTACATGTAAATGATGCTAATTGTGAATATTCTGTAGAACTTGGACGTAGACCTAAATATTATAATGAATCAAGGCACGTTGATATTCCAAATAATTATTTATATGTTACATCTTCAAATACTATAGAAGCTCCAAATGATCATGTTCTTTTTGATAAGAATATAAAGACAGTTTATTTTAAAGATGTAAAAACAAATATTGTTACTGCTAAAAATATTACCTCTATATCATTTCTTAGAAATATGGGTAAAATATATAATTTGTATGATTTACAAAGCGATTTTACAAAAAATGCTTGGATTAATAGTAATCATTGGCAATTAGACTTAAAAAATCCTTCATCTGGTTCTAGTTCTACTTTTAAATAAAGCTATAAGTGCCTATTTAAAAGGCACTTTAAATTTTCTAATATACAAAACAAGACTAAGATTTTCTAAGTAGCAAAGCTACAAGAAAATCTAACTCTTGCATAACTATCTTCTAAGGAAACTCACCCATTCCATGGGATGACTTTCCTAAGAATATAAAAAAAAGGAGATTAATTTATGAAAAGCAACCCAAAAGGATATGTTAGCTTTGTGCTACATGCACACTTGCCTTTTGTTCATCATCCAGAAAGTGAAGACTATCTTGAAGAGCAATGGCTTTTTGAAGCAATTTCCGAAACATATATACCTTTACTTTTAAATTTTGAAAAACTTGTAAATGAGCATGTTGATTTTAGGATTACTATGTCTATGACTCCTCCTCTTCTAAATATGCTTGATAATAAATTATTACAAGATAGATATATAAAATATTTACAAAAGCATATTGAACTTGCAGAAAAAGAAATTGAACGAAATAAAGATAATAAAACTGTTCAAAATTTATCTAAATATTACTTTGATAGATATTCAAATGACTTACATGTTTTTAAAGATATTTATAATTGTAATATTATTCAAGGTTTCAAACATTTTCAAGATATAGGAGTTTTAGAAATTATAACATGTGGTGCAACTCATGGCTATTTTCCTATTTTATATGTTAATGAAAAAACTGTTAGAGCACAAATTACAGTTGGAGTAAAATGTTATGAAAAATATTTTGGTAGAAAGCCACGTGGAATTTGGCTTCCTGAATGTGGTTATGTGCCAGAAGCAGATAAATATTTAAGAGAATTTGGAATAGAGTATGTAATTACAGAAACTCACGGAATTTTATATGCAAACCCTACACCTGTTTATGGGACATTTGCTCCAATAGTATCACCTGATGGAATAGTTGCATTTGGGCGTGATATGGAATCTTCAAGACAAGTGTGGAGCTCTATTAATGGATACCCAGGAGATTATAATTATAGAGAATGGTATAGAGATATTGGCTATGATGCTCCATATGACTATATAAAACCATATATTGCATGTAATGGTGCAAGAGTTCCTACTGGTATAAAATACTATAGAATTACAGGAAAAGATTGTCCAAAAGATTATTATAACCCTGTTTGGGCTCAGGATACTATAAATATGCAGGCTGGACACTTCTTTGATTCAAGGCAAAGGCAAATTAGTGAAGCTGCTAAGTTTACACAAAATCCACCTATTGTATTATGTCCTTATGATGCAGAGCTATATGGTCATTGGTGGTATGAAGGTCCAGATTGGTTATATACTTTGTTTAAAAAGATTTATTATGATAAATGTGACTTTGATTTAATTACTCCTAGTGAGTATATTGAAAAATACCCACAAATGCAGGTTTCTACTCCATGTAGATCTAGCTGGGGTGCAAATGGATATAGCGAAGTTTGGCTTAACCAATCTAATGATTATGTACATAGACATTTACATGTTGCAGGTGATAGAATGGTTGAACTTGCTAATCTTTATCCAAATGAAACAAATGATACTTCTTTAGAAAGAGCCTTAAACCAATGTGCTCGTGAATTGCTTCTAGCCCAAAGTAGTGATTGGTTATTTATAATCACAAATGGCACTATGGTTGATTATGCAAAGAAAAGAATCAAAGATCATATTGGAAGATTTACAAAATTATATTATCAAATAAAGAACAATAAAATTGATGATGATTTTGTAAGTAAAATAAACGAAATAGATTGTATCTTCCCTGAAATTGATTATAACATTTATAAATAAAAGTGTTGCAAGTTATGTAATAACTATAAAAAATTTATATATTTTAAAAATTTTGAGGTTTCGCGTAGTTTTGAAGCGAAGCGACAACAAGAAACCGATAAAATTTGAAAAAATATATAAATTTTTGTTAGTAGTAGTTAACTAAAATGTAACACTTTTATTTGTAACTCTTTATTTTTTTGAGAATATTATATGTATATCAGGAAGCTATTTAGTAAATACTAGACTATATAATTGCTTTTCGGAGGACTACAATGATTTCTATTTGCATAAAGACTAATAATAAAAATGTTATTTCATATTTAATGGATAATATTTCTATTATAAATCTTGATAATATAATTTTTGTAAGTAAAGAGTTTTCTAAATATAATAATGTTATTGTTCATTACACGGGAAATAATATTCCTTTATTTTTTGAAGAATTAACTAATGTTTTAACTGATTGTATTATCCAAAATTATGAAAATTTAATTATTCATAGTTTACTTATGTTAAATTATTTTTACTTTGATGATGTTGATTTTAATGCAATAGAATCCAATTCTTACCAACTTCTTAATTCTCAGACAAATAATAAACTTCTTCCACTTGAAGTTACAGACAGATATGATGTTTTATGGAAATGTGTATTACGCTATATTACTTCTAACAAATCTATACTTTTAGAAGGATTTATTAGATTTAGAATTCTTGATTATATAAAAATTCTAGATTCTTTTGTTGATTTTGCCGTAAATCAATTTATTCTAAACAGAGAATATTGTGAATTTATAGAGCTCCTAAAAATGTATATAAATTCTAAAGAGCCTGGTACAAGGCTAGTCCATTTAATATATGTTAACGATGAATCTATTTTATTAGATGATCATAAAAATATTATATCTTTAACACATAATAATTTAGATTTACACTATTTGTCAGATATTTCTTTTTCATCTAATGATTATGCTTTAAATTCATTACTATCATTGCTTCCTGAGAAAATTATTATTCATCTAATTAGTCCTGAAGATGAATTTATAAATACTATTAAGTTAATTTTTGGTAAAGCTGTTTCCATATGCTCTGACTGTAATATTTGTAGAACATATAAATTATTAAATAATAGCAAAACAAAATAGAAATCAATTATTGTAAGAACAACAATTGATTTTTATTTTATATTTTAACTTTAACAGTATATACATTTCTATACCCATTTTGCATTAATATCTCTTTTGCAATATTGCTTCTCTTTCCTGTTTTGCAATATAACATTATTATCTCATCTTTGTCTCTAATCTCATTACCTATATTCTCAATCTCGTAAAAAGGTACATTTACAGCATCCTTTAAATGATTCTTTTTATATTCTTCAGGAGTTCTTACATCAATTAATAATGCCCTTTGCTTTTTATATATATCCATAGCCTCTTCATAACTTAAATCCGATCTATCCATTCTAAAAAATATCTTTTCATACCATTTCACAACTAACACCTCCTAAAAACCATATGCAAGAATATCTACGCATTGGAAAATGCTAGATATTCTAACATATGCCATAATTATCTAGTACGGAAATTTCTCCTACTAGGAGAAATTTCCTACTATATAAAAAAAGATATTGATAATATATTTTATTACCAATATCTTTTTTATGTTAATCAGTGTTTTATTTTTTAGATTTTTCTTTTTCCTTGCCTTGTTTAATTTTTTGTAAATATACTATATTTAATGTTATTGATGCTATATATACAATTAATCCTATTATCATTGTTATTCTATTAACAGGTATTCTTGCAACTGCATATAAGCTTATTAATGTTGCCTCTGGAATAATTATTGCCATTGCTGTATTATATAGAACCTTTAATACTCCAAGTTTTCTATATACTATAATTGTATAAAGAATAACTAGAATAGTTACAATTAGCATAGGAACTAAATAAGGTTTAACTATACTTTTTAATTTTAAGTTAGCATTATGTGTAACTTCTACATCAGTTATAGCATTTTCTATCCCAAATTTTTCATTTATTTTGGTATTTAAGTCAGCAATTTGCTCTTCAGATGCTTCTTCTACATTTATTTGTACCATGTCTTGATACATTTCTACTTTTTGAATTAATGCTCTTTGATTTCCAAAAACTTCGTCTGTAATTGCTTTTATATCATTTATCTCAAATTCTTTACCTATATTTATACCAATTTGTGTATTTTCAGAATATTTTGTTCCTACATTAAATCCAATAGTTGCTATTACTATTATTCCGGCAATAAATAAACATACTAATAATATTTTAATTATTTTCTTCATTATTCCTAGTGGATGTTAGCTTTTTAAGCTATCATCATTCTCCTTTCTTACAATTTATAAGCTTAAAAAGCTTACATAAACTGGATGGTTGAAAATTATTTTTCAACCTCTGCCTCTCTTTCTTTATCTGCTTTTTTATCTTTTTTTACTTTTTTATTTTCTTTTTTATTTT
>CALXJO010000079.1 GCA_944388645.1 uncultured Clostridia bacterium | reverse complement strand
AGTTTGGAGCGTAAGCTCCAGCAAGAAGCGATAAAATTCGAAAAAATATATAAGTTCACTTTATACGAATATTTACTTAAATAGCTGTGAATTGTAACTAATCTTCTAATAATGGTCAAAATAATTGTTTTTAGGTATTTATTTTCTGTTTGCCATATGGTATAATGGTATTGTCAGTTTAATATTATTAAAAAGTGGAGGTATTTTATATGTTACCTTGGCAAATTTGGTTAATTATTGCTGGAGTATGCTTTATTTTAGAAATTGCAACTGTTGGCTTTTTAGTATTTTGGTTTGGAGTTGCAGCTTTAATAACTTGTTTAATAAGTTTGTTTGTTCCTAGTATAATTGCTCAAACAGTAATATTTATTGTATTATCAATTATCCTTATTCTATTATCTAGACCTTTTGCTAAAAAGATTGGTAGAAAAGATAATGTTGTTACAAATTCTAATGCAATTATTGGTAAAGAAGCCATTGTTATTAAAGAGATTGATGGTAAAACAGGTAAAGTTGGTCAAGTAAAAGTATTAGGAGATACTTGGTCTGCTATTTGTGAGGATTCTAATATAGTTATTCCTGTTGATAGTACTGTTAAAGTTTCAAAAATTGATGGAGTAAAACTTATAGTTGAACCTATTACTATAAAGTCAAACTCATAAATTAACTTATGTTTTTAATTTTTTATATATAAATTTTTAAGGAGGAACCTATTATGTGGTTTTTAATCGTATTACTAGTTATCATAGTAATTATAGCATTCAAAACAATTAAAGTTGTAAGACAATCTGAAGTTTACATTATAGAAAGATTAGGTAAATTCCATAAAATAGCTGATGCTGGTCTTACAATTATAATTCCTTTTGTAGACCGTGTTAGAAGTGTTGTAAGTTTAAAACAACAAACAATGGATGTACCACCACAAGGAGTTATAACTAAAGATAATGTTACAATAACAATAGATACAGTTGTATTCTACAAAGTAACTGATCCTGCAAAAGCAGTTTATGAAATTCAAAGTTTGAAAAAAGGTATTGAATACTTAGCTATTACTACAATACGTGATATTGTTGGTAAAATGGATTTAGATTCTACATTTAGTTCAAGAGATTTAATTAATGAAGAATTAAGAGCTATTCTTGATGAAGCAACAGATCCATGGGGATGTAAGATTGATAGAGTTGAAATAAAAGATATTACTCCTCCAGCAGATATTAGAGATGCAATGGAAAAACAAATGAATGCAGAAAGAACTAAGAGAGCTCAAATCCTTCAAGCAGAAGGTGAAAGACAATCTGCTATTACTCTTGCAGAAGGTAAAAAAGAAGCTGCTATCTTAGAAGCAGATGCTGAAAGAGAATCAAAAATTAGAAGAGCAATGGGTGAAGCAGAAGCTATTAAAAAAGTCGCTGAAGCTAGAGCTGATGAAGTTCGTTTAGTATATGAAGCTATGATGAAAGCTCATCCAGATGATAAATTAGTTCAATTAAAATCTTTGGAAGCACTTAAAGATATTGCAAACGGAGATGCAAATAAAGTATTTATCCCATTTGAAGCAACAAGCGCTTTATCAAGTCTAGGAGCTATAAAAGAAGTTATGACAGATGAGAAGAAAAAGCAATAATATTAAAAGATAGATGGTTAAAATCCATCTATCTTTTTTATTATCTATCTTGGTCTTCTCTTGCCTGCTTTTGGCTATAATATTCTCTTTGTAGTTTTGTAATTTTATTCATTAAGTCTTCATGTGCCTTACTTCTAATATGTGGATATATTTTTCCGTCTTTGTCTACTCCACCTATATCATGTAATATTCTTGTATCCCATTTTCCATCAGGAAGTAAATGATTATAATAGCCTTGTGATAATAATGTAAGTATTGATTTTATAAAAGTTTGTCTTTGAGCAGGATTTTGATCTGCTAATATATCTTCTAATCTAGATGGTAAAGTAAACACTACTGGTACTCCTACTTCAGGGGCTAGTAGTTCTATGTCTGTTTCATTTGGTGTACTATTTATAGAAGCAGTATAAATGTAATCTTCTAAATCCCTATCTCTTAACTGCATACCTCTAATTCTTAAAACTTCTCCTGTTTTCATGTCTGTGCCATTATAGTTTTTTACATTGTCATATAAAGAAAAACTTGTATCTTTTAATGTAGGATTATTTATATTATTTGCCATTTTGTTTCTATAAGCTTGCATTTCTTCTGCATATCTTTTTTGTTCTATTTCTCTTTTTACTTTCTCTGCTTCTAGACGTTCCTGTTCTTTTTGTTGCCATTTTAATCTTTCTTGCTGTATTTGAGCTTGCAACTCTTTAGTTAGTTCTTCAACATATCTATTAACAGTAGCAGTTGGAGGTTGCATTCTTATATCATATTCATCATAAGCTCTACCAACATATGTATATCTATCATATGTTAAACTTATTCCATTTAATTGTGACACCATTTTTTGAATTAAATCATTACGTCCATGAGGTACTTCAAAACAAATATATTTTTGATTATTATAAATATATGTACCAGACTCAGTAGGTTCTATTACACTTGCAGAAATTAAATCTGACATTGTTCCATCACTATGTCTAAAACTCCCATAAAGCCTTGCTCCATATAAAATTGTATCATTGTATCGCTTTTCTACTCTACTTTGCTCACTTGCCACTTGTTCTATACTACTTTTCGTATTTTGTTTTGGTCTATGCAAAAAATCAAATAATCCCATAGTTTTTCTCCTTTTATATTACAAATAAATTTCCTTTGTTTGTCATTTAACTATTACACTAATTATAACATAAATCTATAATAAACACTACTATTTACACATAATATCTCCAGCTTTACTTTTTTTGGCTTTTTTAAATAATTCTTTATCTCTTTTAGTAATTGTAACTTCATTTATACTGGAGTCTTTATTACATACCTTTAGTCTAATTAATCCACTTTCAATCTTTGGGTGTCTTAAAATTCTACTTTCCTTATTTTGTATTTTACCTTTGTATAAAGCTATATAGCAAAATTTTTCATCTTCATATGGAACATCTCCATCTTTTAGCAATTTATGAATTTTAGTTCTTGCAACTCTACATGAAAAAGAACACCAATCATTATTTTGTATTTTACATTCTTTAGTATGTGGACATGGAGCTACAATCTCTGCATTTTTATCTATAAAATATTTTCGTATTTTCATAAGTCTATTATAACTTTCTGGTGTTCCTGGTTCTACAATAAGTAATAATTTATTTGTAGCATTCCATATCTTTTCTAATACTGAATTTAGATTTTCTTTATTTAATTCATTAAGCATATAAGCAGTAATTAGCACATCTGCTTTTTCTTCTATATTTTCAGTTAGTACATTTTGTTTTTTCCATTTAGCAATATCATATATTTTATTATTTGCTTGCATTAACTGCTTTCCAAGTGATAACATATTTATTTCGTTTTCTATACAAGTGATATTTTCTAAGGCTAAATACTCTGATGCACACCAACTTGCAGTACCAGTCCCTGCTCCTATATCTAGTAATGTTTTTAATTCTTTTTTATAATCTATATTATTAATTTTAAGAATTTCTAGTGTATGTTCCAAAGCAGAATTAATAGCTCCATATGTTGCAGGCATTCTGCTTACTGCATATGAAAGTGCGTCTTCTTTATTTTGTATAAGTCTAATTGTTGTTTTTGTTTTTTCTTCATCTCTATATCTACTACTTATGTTTTGTGCAGATTTTTGTAAATCTTTTAATCCTACTTTTGAAATTTCTTCTTCTATTTTTTCTTTTAATTCAATTGGTAATTCCATTTAATTTCCTCATTAATCTGGTATGTTCTCATCTTTAATATAATATTTTGTACCAAGCATTTTATCTGGCAAATATTGTTGTTCTACATAGTGACCTGGATAGTTATGTGGATATTTATACCCTACACCATAACCCTCTTTTTCCATTCCTTCTGCTGGAGCATTTCTAATATGCATTGGTATTTCTCCTGTGTCTTTATTAGCTACATCTTCTAATGCTTGGTTAATTGCCATATAACTTGCATTTGATTTTTTAGATGTTGCAACATATACTGCCGCTTCTGCTAAAATTATTCTTGCCTCTGGCATTCCAACCATATGAACTGCTTCCATTGCACTTGTTGCAACAACTAATGCGTTTGGGTTTGCCATTCCAACATCTTCAGAAGCTGCAATTACTATTCTTCTTGCTAAAAACATTGGGTCTTCTCCGCCATTTAGTGCTCTTGCTAAATAAAAGATTGCTGCATCTGGGTCACTTCCCCTCATAGATTTTATAAATGCACTAATATTATCATAATGGCTATCTCCATTTTTATCAAATATTGCTTTTCTATTTTGTACACTCTCCTGAGCTATTTTATCTGTTATTGTTATAAATCCATCTTCTCCCATTTTGGTAGTAAGCACTGCTACCTCTAGCCCATTTAATGCAGTTCTTACATCTCCATTTGCAGTTTCTGCTATTTTATAAAGTGTTTCATCACTAATTTTTATGTTGTAATTTCCAAGTCCTTCTGGTTTTTCTAATGACCTTTTTAAAATTGTGTATACATTATCTACAGTTAATGGCTGTAATTTAAATACCATGGACCTTGATATTAAAGCTTTGTTTACTTCAAAATATGGATTTTCTGTAGTAGCTCCAATTAAAATTACTGTTCCATTTTCTACAAATGGTAGTAATGCATCTTGTTGTAATTTATTAAATCTATGAATTTCGTCAATAAATAAAATGCATTTGCCTGATGGATTAAGTAATGGATTTCTTGCTTCTTCTATTGCATTTTTTATGTCTCCAACACCTGATGTTACAGCATTTAATTTTTTAAATTGATACTTTGTTGTATTGCTAATTACTCGTGCAAGTGATGTTTTACCACATCCAGGAGGTCCCCATAATATAATACTTGATAATCTATCTGCTTTTATTGTTCTATATAAGATTTTATCTTTTCCTAAAATATGTTCTTGTCCAACATAATCATCTAAAGTTTTTGGACTCATTCTATATGCTAAAGGCTCATTTTGATTCATAAAAA
>CALXJO010000078.1 GCA_944388645.1 uncultured Clostridia bacterium | reverse complement strand
GTATAATCTATATTTTTTTGTATTAGTGTTTTGGTTGAATCACCTATTAAGATATTTATAGAAACTATTTCTTTGTCTACATTATTTATAGTTATTGTTCTTTTACTTGCATTAAAAGCTTCTACATTTGTTGCAATCTTTACTTCTCCTCTATATATACCTTTATCTTCAGGATTATACTTATATGTTGTTCCATCTATGAAAGTTATTATATTATTTTGGGTATCTACATTTACATGATTATTATTTTTAACATCATTTACAAAAAAAACATTAAATTTATCAAATTCAGCGCAATATTGAGCAGAATTTCTAACTATAGTTAAATTGTTATAAAAAAATGTTGATATAGTTCCCATTACTCCTACTACAATAAGCAAAACAATAATATATGTTATAAGACTTAATAAAGTTACTCCTTTGTTTGATTTTAGAATATTACTCTTCACCATTATAAATTTCCTTTACTTTTAACTTTGATATAGAAATTGATTTTTCTTCATTTCTAATTTTATAATTCACTGTTACTGTTGCTTTTTTTATAACGTCTGAAACTTCTTCTGAAACATTGTCTGGATTTTCTACATTTAGCTTTATTGTATATTCTTCTGGTATTGTAACTTCTCCACTTGCTTTCAAGTTTTCCACAAAGTTTGGATTTTGTACTTCTTCAAAAGATTTTTCATCTATCTTTTCCAATATAATTGTAGCATAAGACATTGCATTACTACTTATTTGTACTTCTAATGATTGTTTATAAATTCCAGTCATTAAAGTTGTAATAACACCCACAAAAACGGACATAATAATAATTGCTATTACTAAATCTATTATTGTAACTCCTTCTTCTCTTTTGTATCTATTTTTTTTAATGTAATTATTATAAAATCTGTTCATTTAATCACCTATAAAAAATTAGCATATTGGTTAATATTAGAACTATTATATTTGAAACTCCTAAATAAAATCCAAATGGTATTCTAGCCTCTGCCACTTTATCTTTCTTCACGTATTTTCTTCTTTTTTGTAATATGATTTCTATTAATAACTTCATAGCTATGCACAAAAGTGCTAAAATAATTGTATATACTGTGCATAATTCATATGTGAATATTACCATTTCTATCAATAAAATTAATAATTCTAACGTATAATTATTTTTTACCCTTTTCTTGTAATAAATTATATTAAATAAATTAAGTATAACTAATATTACAAAATATATAGCATATCTATATATACTAGCTTTTTCCACTACATATAGATATATTATATAAATTGTTTCAATTATTAACAAGTACACTAAAACTTGATGTTGTATTTGCTTTTTATTTATATCAATTCCAGATATGATAAATAGACCAGCTATATATAGCAAGCCAAAAATCAAATATACAATTACTGATGTATTCATATTATCTAGTCCAAATCTTATAGATAGGGCAAATAATACAAATATGATTCCAGAAAGCAACTCTAATAAAAAGTATGTTGGACTTATTTTTCTTTTACAATATCTACATTTTCCTTTTAGTCCAATATAACTAAATAAAGGTATCATATCCCAAAATGATAATTTATGTTTGCAATTTGGACAATAGGATCTTGTATGAATTATATCTTGTCCTTTAGGAATTCTATATATTGCTAAAGAAAAAAAACTTCCACAAACTATTCCTATAATAAAAACATAAATATAAATTATAAAATCCATTTTTCTCCCTATTATTAATAATAGGTTACCTAAAAATATTAAATATTAATTTTAGGTAACCATTATTTTCTTATTAATCAATATATTGATCCATCCATGCTTCAAGTGCATTCATTTGGTCTACCTCATCAGATTGAGATTGTGTAAAATCATTTTCTGCTTCTTGAGCTCTGGTTAACAATCCATCACTTCCTAACACAAGGTTTAAACCAACTCCTGCTAGAATTAATAGAACAACAATTGTAATAACTAAAGTGATTAGTGTTATACCTTTTTGATTCTTAAACATAAAACTTCCTCCTTTGAATTTATATTATTTTTTATTTTAATCCTGTTGTGTTAAAAAATTCATCTGTTGAGCTAGAACTAGACGAGTTACTAGTTTTGTTTGATATCTTATTCTCTGATGTTGCACTGTTAGATGAATTATTATTTGAATTAGAATTATTTGACGAATTATTGTTTTGATTAGAAGTACCTGATGAGCTATTGTTAGATGTGTTTTCATTTGATGTTGTATTTCCAGTATTTGTTCCTTCTGCCATAGTATTTGTTGTTGTATTTTCAGATAATGCTGAAGAAGCAAAAGGATTCGCTTTTCCAGGGTCATAACTATCACTTTGTCTATATAAACTTAAGTCTGAGTCAGTTATTTCAAATATATAATTTCCAGCCTCATAATTACTTACGCCTTGACTTATCTCATCTTTTATAGTATTTGAAGTTTGGTAAGCTTGTACTTGACTTGGTATAACTTTATTAGTTGGAATATAATCGTAAAATACTACACCCAGTATAAGGCATACTGCACAACATAAAAGTACTATTATTAGTATTTCTTTTATTACAGATTTCATATGTTACTCCTTCCTTTAAAGTTTTATGAATTTACATTATTTGTGTTTTCTTCACTTTCAGATTTTGCTGTATCTTCTGTATTATTGGTATCGCTTTCCTCTTCTGTATTCTCTTCTACAGGAACTTGTGTTGTAACAGTTTCCTGTTTTATATTTATATTTGAAACAGTAAATGTTGCTGTTAATACTTCTTCACTATTTTCAGAAGAAATTTTGAAATTTTCTATTCTAAATGATAAGTCTGAATCATCTTCTATTGCTGTTATATAATTAATAATTCCAATGTAACTACCAGTAACAGTGAAGTTTAATATGTTTTCATTTTCTTCGCTAGTAGCTTTTACTTCAAGTTTAGTATTTACACCTTCCTGTGTTGCATATCCTCCAAGTTTACTCCATAAATATTCCATTGTGTATGTTTGATTTTGGGTAGCTGCTCTTATTTCAGCATCTGTACTTACATTTGCTATATCTAAGTACTGTTGTTTACTACTTGAAAGAGTTTTAGTTGCTGTCTCCAAGTTGGTTAATTTTTGTCTATATACAGAATTTTTTAAACTATTTACATTTGCTATATCTTCATCTAATTGTTCACCACTTTGTATAATTTGGGAAATACTTAATATTTTAAAATTACCAATTGATAATCCTTTAACCATTAATAATACTATAAGTAACACTATTAATAAACAAATTACAGTCATTAAACTATTTTTCATGGCAATTCTCCTTCTATAACAATTTTAACAATATCTCCCTCATTTACTGCCTCAGATGACACAATTGTTGATGGTAGTAATACTCCTTCTGATCTTAAAACACTTTTAAAATATGCTAATTGCTCATATTTTGTAGACTGTGCATTAATAATTATTTTTTTACCTGTTGGATTTTCTATTGATGTTAACTGTACTCCTTTAGGAATTATATACATTATTTCACTAAGTAATGTTGGAATAGCTTTTTTATAAGTTTGATTTGTAGTTATTGAGTTTGAAGCATTTTGTAAATTAGATGTCATTGTTTGATATTCTGATGTCTTTGCTTCAACTTTTTCAGTGTCACTGTCTATTAATGTTATTTGCTCTGCTACATTTTTTGCAACATCTTTTAGTTGTTCTTGTTTACTGTTGAATGAAATATTAATATATGTTGATATTCCAATATAGGCTACTAAAATTACAGTTACGCACGCCAAAGCTCTTCTTAGCCACATTTTAGCTTTTTTGTTGCTAAAACTTAAATCAATATTGTTCTTTTTCTTTGATTTGTTGCTACTTTTTCCTATTGTAACATCTTGAGTTAATATCTCTGGTAATTTTTGTGAAAAAGCTTTTTTACAGAAGTTCATATCTCCTAGTCCATAACCCAATCCTTGAATAGCTAAAGCTATCGCTGAATTAACTTCTATATAATCTTTTATATTGTTTTTTGGACTCTCTTCTATAAAAAATGGCTTTAATATTTCACATCTAGTTCCATTTATTATTTCTTCAAAATATAGTTCAATATTATTTACAACAGATAATGTACCTGTTAAATAAACTTTATTAATTTTAAATGGTTGACTATTTATTATCTCTTTAGCTTTGTTTGATATTGTATATAAAGTAGGTATAATTGTTCCTAAATACTGATTTTCTTCTTCATAATCATTTCTGATTTCCATTGTGTATATTGTTGTATTTTTACAAATTTCATAAGCTTTTGTATACGAATTTTCTTTTGCATTTATAGCATCTAGAACTTCTTTTGCTCCACTTTCAATTGTTTGGATGTCATATATTTTTTCTCCAGTAATAGTTGTTACAGTTGTTATATCATCCATATTAATAATAGCTATATTTTCTTTTGCCTTAATTGGGGCAATATTTGCAATGCTTATTGGAAGAGGAGAAATATTTGCAATATTATATGAATCTAAATTTTGCAAAATTTTATTTATTTCCATTTTATCTGCAGATACATGAATAACTTTTATTTTGTCTTTATTATCTGCATAATTTACCAATGCAAATCTTGTTTCTAAAGCATTTGGGTTATATTTCTTTTCATAGCATAAAGATTCAAACTCAGTGTCAATTGCTTTTTTTAAATCCTTCTTATTTAAAAGATTTGACATTGAGAAATAGTTATATGTTTCTTTTGTTATATTTATGCTAATTGGAATTTTAAAGCTAAATGTTTCAGAAATAATCTGATTTATAGTTTGTTTTAAATCTGTATAAAACTTTATTCCAAATGTCTCAATTTTAATATTGTCTTTTTCTTTGTTTACTTTAGCATATTTAATTATGTTATCATTTACATAAATACCTAGACAACTTGCCATTTTTCTTCCTCTCACTATTTTTTATATAATTATGTTCTACAAAAAAATACAAAAAATTCAAAATTATTTTTTCTTTTTGTGTATATACATTTTGATACACTATTATTTTATCTTTTTTTCTTAAAAAGTCAACAAAACTTAATGAATAGTAAAAAAAATGTAATATTGTAATATTTTTGCAACATT
>CALXJO010000077.1 GCA_944388645.1 uncultured Clostridia bacterium | reverse complement strand
TCTTTTTTTCTTAAAAAGTCAACAAAACTTAATGAATAGTAAAAAAAATGTAATATTGTAATATTTTTGCAACATTTGTCGAAAATTTTTTCATAAAAAACAAGACTAAGATTTTCTAAGTAGCAAAGCTACAAGAAAATCTAACTCTTCCATAACTATCTTCTAAGGAAACTCACCCATTTCATGGGATGACTTTCCTAAGAATATAAAAAAAAAGCTATGCACTTTTTTGTACATAGCTATATATAAATTATTATTTTATAAATGTTATTAGTATAATTAGTATACCAGCTATAACTCTATATATTGCAAAAGCTTTGAAGCTTCCTTTTTGTAAGTATTTTAATAAAAACTTGATTACGAATATTCCAACTATAAAGCTTGCTAAAACACCAATTATAAATGGTAAATCAAAAACAAAATCTTTAAATTTTAAAACTGTTGCTGCAAATACTATAGGTGTTGATAGTAAAAATGAGTATTTAGCTGCTGCTTCTCTTTTTACTCCCATTGCTCTTGCAGTTGTCATAGTAACACCAGATCTTGAAACACCTGGTATAAATGCTAATGCTTGAGATACACCTATTAAAAATGTTTGTTTTAATGTCATTTGCTCATATTCAGTTTCACTTTTACACTTTTTATCTACAAAGTATAATATAATACCCATTACCATTAATGCTATTGCAATTATTATTGGTCTATTTAAAACTCCGCTAAAGAATTTATCTAATATAAATCCAACAATTCCTCCAGGTATTGTTGCTAAAACTATGTACCAGAACATTCTTCCTTGTACAGTTTTTTCTTTCTTTACCGCATATTTAAATCCACCTTTTATTAGCTCTAGCCAATCTTTAAAGAAATATATTACTATTGCAAGTAATGTTCCAAAATGTAAGGCTACATCAAAAGCCTCTGGTATATTCCAATTAAAAATCCATGGTATTATTGTTAAATGTGCAGAACTAGATATAGGTAATAGTTCTGTTAATCCTTGTACAATTCCTAATATTAATGCTTGATAAACTTCCATTATTCATTCTCCTTTTTCTAATAGTTTATTAATCTATTCTTATGAATATTACTTATTCTCTTTCTTTTTGTTCTCTGTTTAAATCTTTGCTTTGAGTTTTTCGTACATTCTCAATCATTTCTATATCATTGTTATTTAGCTTTCCAACAAGTTTGCATGTGTTATCTAAATGCTCATCAATTTGTAACTCTTTTAGAGATAATTGTTTGTCTGTTTTGTATCTCTCCGCCTTCTTCTCAGGCTTATTAACTAAATCTATAATTGGTAGAAAAATATTTTCTTCTAACATCTTTTCAAAAAGAGATGGTTCTTTTTCTATTGCAATATTGGCATAATTTTTTGCCTTCTCTATTTCTCCTCTTACCATAGCAATTCTTGCCAAATAATAATAAGCTCCTGCTTCTACTTCATCTGCATCAATACATTCCATAAAATATCTCTCTGCTTCATCTAGTTCTCCGTACAATATATTTAATTGACCTAAACTATATTTTGCATGATATAGTAAACTGTTAATCTGTGCTGCTTGTTCGTAAGCTTCTTTTGCCTTTTGAAAATCATTTATCATTGTATATGCCATACCAATATTATAATACAAGTCATAATCTGCAGGTCTGTAATTTAATGCATTTGTATATACTTGTATAGCTTCTTTATAATTTTCCGACTCGTATAAAATGTTTCCTAATAGCATACTTGCTTCATAGCAATCTGGCTTTTCTTTAAGAAGACTATAAAGAGTCTTTGTTGCAATCTCTTTTCTTCCTAACTTATTGTAAAGCTCTCCAATTTTTAATTGTAACCACCAATTTTTGCTATCTTGTTCTAATACTTTTTCATATTCTTCTAATGACAATTCGTATTTTTCCATTGTTCCATATAGCTTTGCTAACATTAAATGTCCCTTAATACTATTAGGATATTTATTTATTAATTGTAATAAACATTTTTCTGCTTTTTCTTTCTTTCCTATTAATATATATATTGTAGCTAATAGTAAATTAACTATTTCTGAAAATCTAATTATGTTGTATTGTTCAAGTAAAAGTACAAATATTGGTAGTAAGATTGATAAGGAATACATTATAGTTTTTAATACTACTCCAAAACTTTTTCCTATACTTAATTCTATAAAATTAATGGCAATTCCTATAAATTGTAAAATTAACAAATATACATAGCTTGTATCATTTTTTCTTATTAGCCTTATAAATAACAGAATAAATAAAGTAAAGGCAAGTACATTAAATATAAGCTTTTCAATCATATACCTTTCTCCTATCTTCTATTTATTAAATACTTTTTTGTAATTGTCTATTGCTTCTTGTATTATTTCTTCTGCTTCTTTCCTTCCCATCATTTTATCTATTGTTGTTTTTTTACCTTCTAATTGCTTATATACTTCAAAGAAATGCATTATCTCTGCTGATACTTGTGCAGGAATCTCCGAAATATCATTGTAGCAATTTAAAAATGGATCTTTTTTTGCTATAGCAATTATTTTTTCATCTTCTTCATTTGAATCAGTCATTCTTAATACTCCAATAGGATAACTTTCAACTAAAGTTAATGGATAAAGTGTTTCTTGGCATAATACCAAAACATCCAATGGGTCATGGTCTCCAGCATAAGTTCTAGGTATAAAGCCATAATTTGCAGGATAATGTGTAGCTGTATATAAAATTCTATCTAATTTTAAAAATCCTGTAGTTTTATCTAACTCATATTTATTTTTGCTACCTTTAGGTATCTCTATTACAGATGCAAAATCATCTTTTTTTATTCTTTCTTCTTCTATATCGTGCCAAATATTCATTTGTTTTCCTTCTTTCTTTTTTTGTTTTATTTTAAGCTATTTATATAAAAAAGTCTAGTACTTTTTTATATTTTTAATAATTTCGCCCATTAGGGACGCCCTTTTTTGGGCGACAAAAAAGAAAAAGCATTTTAATCCTGCTTTTTCTTTATTAATTTTCTGCACATTTTGTTAAAACGTAACCCATATAAATATTCTAATGTTTTACTTGATAATAAGTTATTTTCATATGCGTATTTATTCCATCTTTTTTCAGATGGTATTTTCTTCTCCCTTTTTAGATATTTTTTTAGTTCGTCTAGACTTTTCTCATAATTTATCATTTATATTACCATTTAACCCTATATAATTGTGTTATATCAACGTCCAAGGCCTTTGCTATTCTTACCATTACAAGTAAGCTGGGAATTTTAAAGTTTTTTTCTATATCGCTTAAATGCGAAGCTGATACCCCACTCTTTCTTGATAGACCAGCTATAGTCATGCCCTTTTCTTGTCGGACTTCTTTTACTAACATTTCTATATGCATTCCTTTTCACCAATTCTCTATCGCATTTTTTGTATTAAAACACAATTACCTTTCGCTATGGCGAATATTGTAACTTTTTTATTTATTTTTACTTATAGAGTCATCTAAACCAGTAAATTGAGCATATTGAATGCATATTTTTGATTATTTTGCATTTATTTATAATATCATAATTTGGGGCAATTCCAGAATTTTTCGTATTACAAATTAATATAAATTTCTACTATAATTTGTAATATATTGTGAATTATTATTTTTTATGCTAAGATTATATAAATTATTTTTTAGGAGTTTTGTTATGGATAGATATTCAGATATGAATAAAGCAAATATTGCTGGAATTTTAGGAAATGTTTTTTTACTAATTATAAAATTTATAATAGGCTTTTTAAGTAGAAGCCAAGCAATGATTGCAGATGCTGCAAATAGTGCAGGTGATATTTTTGCTTCTTTAATGAGTACTGTTGGAAGTAAAATTTCTAGTGCTCCTGAAGATGAATCTCACAATTTTGGACATGGAAAAGCAGAATATATTTTTTCTTTGTTTATTGGTTTGGTAATGATTCTAATTGCAGTTAAACTTGTATATGATTCTTTTGTATCATTATTTAATCCAAGTAGTGTATCTTTTCCATATTTATTAATATTGGTCTGTGTTATTACTATTATTACTAAATTTTCGCTTTATCTTTATACTAAAATTATTTATAAAAAAACAAATAGTATATTAATGCAGGCTTTACAAAAAGACCATAGAAATGATTCTATAGTTACTACTTTTACACTTATCTCTGTTATTTTAAATATTTTTGGAATTTATTGGTTTGATGGTGTTGTTGGTATTGGAATTTCTATTTTAATTTGTGTTAGTGGAATTAAAATATTTATTGAGAGTTATAATGTTCTTATGGACGCTTCTATTGATAACAAAACTAAAGAAAAAATTTTAGATATTACTAAAAAATATAAAGATATTCAAAAGGTTGACCATTTTTCTTCTACTCCTGTTGGATATAAATATTTAATTTCTTTATCTATTTATATAGATGGAAATATGTCTACATATGATAGCCATGCAATTGCAGATAAATTAGAGAAAGAGTTAAATGCTTTAGAGCCAATATACCTTGCAATTATACATGTAAATCCTATTTAAATCCTTTCTTTGAATTACTTTTTTTAATTTTTTTATTTTTTCTATTGACAATTATAATGTATTTGTAGTAAAATACATTTTGTTAGCCAGTTAAGTGCTTATGCAGATGTGGCGGAACTGGTAGACGCACAGGACTTAAAATCCTGCGGCCCAATAAGCCGTGCCGGTTCGATTCCGGCCATCTGCACCATTAGAACACTAAGTATTTCGTAAGAATTAACTTGGTGTTTTAATTTTAAAAATAGTCAAAATTCTAACAAAAGTTCTAACACTTTTCCAAAATTAGAATTTTTATTAAGTTAGAAATGTATTTTTAAAACAAGTTACCTAAAGTGCTAGTTTGGTAATTTGTTCTTTTTTTGTATCTAGTGCTAATTTGTTTTCTATTACATTTGCAGAAATTCTTTTATTTTCTACATCTGCATGGGCATATCTTAATGTAGTTTGAAAATTAGAATGACCTAGCCATATTTGTATATCTTTTAATGGCACACCATTTCTTACAAGCAAAGTGCCACAACTATGTCTTAAATCGTGTAATCTAATATGTCGCAAATTATTATTATC
>CALXJO010000076.1 GCA_944388645.1 uncultured Clostridia bacterium | reverse complement strand
ACAAATTACAATTTTGATAAGAGCAATTATCATAAAACAAGTAGCTTATAAGGAGAGCAAAATGAAGAAATATAAAACAATAACTTTATGTGGTTCAATTAAATTTAAAGATGAATTTTTAAAAGTTCAAGAAGAACTTACTTTAAAGGGAAATATTGTACTTACACCAAATTTCTTTAATAGCTTAAAAAAAGAAGATATAGATGAGAAAACTAAAGAAATGTTAGATGAAATGCATAAACAAAAAATAGATATGTCAGATGCCATTTTGGTTATAAACCAAAATGGTTATATAGGAGATAGCACAAAGTCAGAAATTGAATATGCAAAAGCACAAAATAAAGAAATTTTATATTTAGAATAAAGTAGGAGGAAACTCATATGAATGTAATTGAGCTAGAAAAAGGTTTTGTTTTAAATGATAATCATTTAATTAAAGAGGAAGCCTTAGAAAAAGGCTTTAAACTAGCACATGAGGTAGAAGAAACAGATACATATTTTACAGATAAAGACAAGGAATTTGTTAGAACTAGAACTTGTTTAAGGATTAGAAGAATAGATTCAAATTATATGGAACTAACTTATAAAGCTAAGTCATCTCAAGATACAGAACGTTATGGAAAAAAGGAAGTAAATATACAAATAAAGCCTACTGACTATGAAGATTTAGTTACTGTGCTTTCTGGTTTAGGCTATATAAAATATGTAGAATTTACAAAATACAGAAAAGTATATTCTAAAAAAGACAACAATGTTGAATATAATATTATGTTAGATAATATTAAGGGAATAGGTGACTTTGTAGAGTTTGAAATTATAACTCATGAAGATGTTTCTAATTCAGAACGAGAAAAAAAGCTTGCAGACTTTATCGATGAATTCAACATGACAAATGGGGTAGAGAAGAAAAAGCCATATAGAGATATTGCAAAAGAATATTTTGATAAAAAAGATTGCATATAAAAACATGCAATCATTTATTTTCTTCTAAACATTCGTATAAATATTTTTCTAAATCTGTAGTATTTACAATAGACTTAATACTTGCATCTAGAAGTTTTTTTGAATCTACATTTTGAAAGTTAAGAATGTAGCCATTTTTTAGAGCAAGTTGTCTTAAAAATTCTCTAGTAGTTCTGCCATTACCTTCTCGGAAAGGGTGTAATACATTTAGTTCTGCCCAGTAGTAAGCAAGTCTTTTTGTAAAATCTTTTTTAGAAAGACCTGCCAAATAATTTTCATCTTTTAGTTCTTCTAAAAGACGCTTTAACTCATCTTCAATAAATTCCCATTCAGCAAATTGAAAATAATCTTTTGCAATATTTTCATTTCTAAAAAGACCTGCAAAATTATAAATATCTTCAAATAAGAATCTATGAATACTAACAAAATGTTCTACATCAAAATTACCAGTAATGCCTTTTTTATTAAGAGCCATTAATTTAAGAGCTACCATACTTGTTTCATAATCCTTTAACTTGCTAGCATCTTTTATATTTAATTTATTAACTAAAGTATTTGTTCCATCATAACAATATACTGAATTACGTGCTTCGTACATATTAAACCTCACAATAAAAAAATGATATATAAAATTATAGAAAAACTCATAAAGTTATATATCATTTATACATTGAATTTTGTTTTTATTGATTGCATTGCATCTTCAATAGATATTTTGTTATCTGCAAAATCGCTTAATAAAGAAATATCGTGATTTGTTAGATTTTGATTTTCCATTTCCATAGATGCTTTTATGCTATCAATTATTTTCATTTTATCTTGATCAAATCCCATATTTAATCTCCTTTAACATAAAACTCACTACATATCTATTATACCACAAAATCCTAAAAAATACAAGTGAGGACAAGCTTTTTGCATAAGTTTGTCCTCGTAAAATTAATCTAAATTATTTAATATGTTTGGTAACATTTGTTTCTTTCTAGATACAACATTGTTAAGCATTGCTGTATTATTTTCAAGATTAACTCCAAATGCTTTTTCTACAGCGTTTGCTTTGTTTCCAATTGCTATAATTTTTGAATTAGCATTTAAAATATCTGTTGCTGCAAACATATAGAAATCTAAGTTTTTATCTTGAATTTCTTTTTGAATTGCATCTTCAAGTTCTGATTGTCTGCTAAATACAGAATCTAAATCAACAGCATTAACTTGAGAAATCTCAAATTTTGTATTTTTGTCATTAAATTCTTTTGAATCTATATTTATAACTTGATATGGAGTAAATTCGCTAATATCTGTTCCAGCTTTTAGCATTTCTTTTCCATATGTTTCAATATCTACACCAGCTATTTTTGAAAGTTTATTTGCAATTTCAACATCTTGCTTTGTACAAGTTGGTGATTTAAATAATAAAGTATCTGAAATTATAGCACTAAGCATTAATCCTGCTATTTGAGAATCTATTTCAACATCATTTTGTTTATATAATTTATATAAAATAGTAGCAGTACATCCAACTGGTTCTGCAAGATAGAATATAGGTTCTACTGTTTCAAATTTTATTTTATGATGGTCTACAACCATTTTTATATTAGCTTTTTCTATTCCAGAAACACTTTGTGAAAATTCGTTGTTATCAACCATTGCAACATCACAATTTTCATCAACACTATCAAGTGTTAATGGCTCCTCAGTTTCAAATGTTTTTAATGCATATTTTGTTTCTTTATTAACTTCACCTAATTTGTAAGCTGTAGCATCTAATCCTAAAGCTCTTTCCAAATTAGCAAGTACAATTGCTGATGTTATAGAATCAGTATCTGGTTTTTGATGTCCAAAAACATATAGTTTATTACTCATATCTTAAGTCTCCTTTTAAATAAATAATTCAAAGATACATAATATCCATGTACCTCTAACTCCTTTATTATACCATATTTATATAAAAACGTCAATAAATTACAAATAAAAACAGTAAACAGCATCTACATAGCAAATTTTTAGTTTCTGCCTTGTAAATGCTGCCACTGTATGACATGTTAAATCATGAAATAAATCCGATAATATTCTCCTCTCTTGTTGCAGTCTGCAGTCACAGTAAGATAAGCATTTTTGAAAATAGTTTTACTTCCAACCCCCTTTGAAACGCCAATGGTAAATTTGGCTTTAGGGTACTTTTGGATGATACTAAGTGCTATATCATACGTATGATGTTTTTTGTAGTTTTTGAGCTCTGCATACTTCTTTTCAAACATGTCTGAAACAATGTCTTTGAAGAAGTTTCCAGTAGTTGGGAGAGATATATTATCTCCATTCAATGTATATGTCATATCGTGTACCTCCATGTATTCACATTTGGAACGAATTCAAACCGTGGTAAACACTTCACATAATTATACCATAAAATACATGAAATATCAACAAAAATCTACTTGAATAATTTTTGAATTATGTATATAATCATAATTGCAAAATAATATATGAATAGAGTCTCTTGGAAAGGAGAAAAAATATAGAATTATTAAATTTAGTACAAACAGTTGCAAAAGAGGCAATTTCTAACTTAGACATAAATGGTTTTATTAAAGAATTAGAAGGTAGGTTAAAAGGCATGAATGAAGAAAAAGAATATACGATAGATAGGTTTGAAAATGAATTAGCAGTTTGTGAAGATAGACAAACAAAAGAAATGGTTAATATTCCTAGAAAAAACTTACCAGAAGGAATAAAAGAGGGTTCCATACTTAAATATAAAGATGGAAAATATAGTGTAGACTTAAGTAAAGAAAAAGAAGTTTCAGATAGAATAAAAGAAAAAATGGACAAATTGTGGAATAACTAAATCTTAACTGTGGGGGAAAAGAATGGGAAGAAGAAAAAAGAAAAATAGTATTGCATATGCAATTACAGCCATCATTGTTATAGTAGTAATATTATTATTTGGAAATAAATTAAGCATGGATAATATAGAAACTATGTTTAGTAATATTTCTGAAAATGTAGTAGCTCAAGAAAGTCCAGATATTAATACAAATGTAGTAGAAGGGCAAGACGTAGTAGTCAAGTTTTTCGATGTGGGGCAGGCAGACTCAATATTTGTACAAAGTGCAGGAGTAAACATGCTTATTGATGCAGGAACTAATAACATGGGAAATACTGTTGTACAAAATTTGAAAGACTTAGGCATTACTAAGATAGATTATCTAGTAGGTACACATCCTCATGAAGACCATATTGGTGGAATGGATGATGTTATTAATAATTTTGAGATAGGAACAATATATATGCCTAAGGTACAAACAAATACTAAAACTTTTGAAGACGTGTTAGATGCCATTAGTAATAAAGGGCTTACAATAACAACTCCAGAAGTAGGGTATGTATTTGAAGTAGGAAATACAAAATGTGAAGTGATGTGTGCAGGAACTGGAACAACAGAGGAAAATAGTAATTTAAATCTATCATCAATTGTAATTAGAATGGTATATGGAGAAGAAAGTTTCTTATTTATGGGAGATGCAGAAGAAAAAAATGAAAGCTCTAGACAGTGGCCACAAACGACAGTATTAAAAGTGGGACATCATGGTTCAGATACAAGCTCATCAGAAAGTTTCTTAAATCAAGTAAAGCCAGAAATTTCTGTTATCTCTGTTGGAATCAATAATACATATGGACATCCAAAGAAAACAACTTTAGACAAACTAAATGCATTGGGAACAAGTATATATAGAACAGACCAAAATGGTACAATTACTATCACATGTGATGGAACAAATTGTGTAGTAACTACAGAAAAATAGTAAAAAATCTAGACATTTAAAACAAAATATGTTATAGTGTGAAAGTAATATTTCTTTCACACTATTATAATATGCCACTGTGGCGGAATTGGTAGACGCACTGGATTCAAAATCCAGCGGGAAACCATGTGGGTTCGAGTCCCACCAGTGGTACCAAAAAAATAAAATCGTAGCAAAGCTACGGTTTTATTTTTTTTATAAATGGAGGACTCGAAAAGGAGGACAAGAAAAGTGTCCGGTGGACACTTTTCCCGACGCGGCTCGGCGAGTCCCACCAGTGGTACCAAAAAATAAAATCGTAGCAAAGCTACGGTTTTATTTTTTGATAATTTTCAAAACTAAGCTTGACGGTTATACATAAGGACAATATAATAATATTACAGTTA
>CALXJO010000075.1 GCA_944388645.1 uncultured Clostridia bacterium | reverse complement strand
TAGAAATCTTTAAACTATTAAAAATCAATGGAAAACAGAATTGATTATTATGTAAATTCATGATATAATATATATGTTCGTTACGGTTTTACCGTATTTTGAAAAAGTTTTCATCCAAAAATTGAGGAGGTAAACAATGACATTCTTTTGTACGACAGAGGAATTAGAGTGGCAGATTCAAATCCGCCGTGGAGAAGTCTACGAAATGGAGCGGGTAATCTATGGTTATCCTGCAACTCATACCTCATTCAAGGCTCGTCCAAACACTGGAGAGCTTAGGCTTACAACTCCTATCAAGGAGTCGGTGTTCAAGTTTTTTGCAGACAACACTTACGATGAAGTCTGCGCCTCTCTTGCAAATTGTTTGAGGGGAACAGACAAGGCTCTAATGGAACAAACAAGGAGGAACTAAAATGGTCATGGAGTTTAATGATAGCGAAATGCAAGTTACTTGGACTATTGAAGTTTCGGAGAAAGGAGAGATTGAGAAAGCCGTTTTTGATCAGTTTGATGGTGCAAGACGTCGCGTATATACAAAAAAACATCTGAAAGGGGAGCTATTTCTAGATGCGAAAATATTACGTGATATCTTTGAAGCTGCAGTAAATACACCGCATGACTATGAGCGGATTGCAACATTAGCCAAAATGCTGAAAGGCAAAGATGCAAAGATATTTGAGTCCGCCGTAACCAAAAAACTTGGTCAGTGCGTTGCTTTGATAGCAATTATGCACAGCAACTAACATTTCGTACAACAGGAGGCTCACAAGATGAGATGGTATAAATGTGAAGGTTTCACAACATATGGCATTGAGTATTCTAAGGAAGGTTCGGTCGAAAAAGTCCAATACAGTATTGATGGAGTGATTGTTGGATTCTACACTAGAAATCCCGAACGGCAAGAGAAACTTTTGGATGATAAAATGTTGTTGAAGATTTTCAAAGAAATCATCAGGTGTGGAAATGACGATGCGACCAGAGAACTGGCTCGCAAAGTCAAAGGACACGATGCCAAAGTTCTATCTGATGCACTGTGCGCCGAAGTGGAACGGTGCGTTAGAGCTATTAAAATGCTGAACAAAAACAGCTAAGTACCATTCATATGCTGGAGCGTCACAGGGAAAAAAATCCCTGTGGCGCTCTAGCATTTTGTTTGAAAAATTCGTTCTTCATATGTGTGCAATAAGAGTAGGAGTTGAAAATTATGTAAATTTATGGTATAATATATATGTTACGGGTTTACCGTACTATTTTAAACAACCTGACAACAAACAGGAGGTACAACAACATGTTTTACGCAGAATCGTACAACCAGGAATGGCGGGCAACCGTCGACGAAGAAGGAAGTGTCTCAAGTGTTGAGTTTCTTAGCGGAGGAAGTGCACTTGGAACGCGCACAACCTTTAAGAAGAAACCTCAGTTGGGAGAAACTCAGCTGATAGAAGCAATCAAGATTGCCTGCTTTGACTTTTTCGTAAGAAATGGTCAGCAGGTGATGACCGACTCGTTGATAGAGGTACTAAAGGGAAGAGATGCCGAACTGATGCAAAGTACTTTGCAAGGCATCATGACTGATTGTCAGAGGCGGCTAAACATGCTTCACATCGGAAACAAAGACGACTAACACGTAAAACAGGCACCGCGGGGATATTATCCCCGCGGTTGCCATTGTTATTCAAGAAAATTTACACAAGTATTATTTAATTTTAAGAAAATCTATAATTTTGAAAATGTTTAATTAAAATAATAGAAAATTATGAAATTGAGTGTTATAATATTTATGTTACGGGTTTACCGTGATTATCCGAATACCACTGTTTAATTAAAGGAGGTAAAAGTATGGAGTGGTATAATTGCAGCAATTCTACCAGCTGGGGAATTGAAATTTCCTCAAATGGAGAAGTTGTGCAGGTTGCGTACTCACGCGGAGATGAACGGAGATCTTACAAGAAGACTCCGCTGATGTCTGAACTTCCTATCACTGAAGAAGTTTTGATTAAGGCCTTCGAGGCAATCATCAGAGCCAGTGACGAAGGAACACATGAACTGGCTCACAAGGTCAAGGGGAAGGATGCAACTGTTCTGTACGATATTGCGCTCTTTGAGCGTGACAGGGCAAATGCTATCCTTGAGACTGTTAGCAACAACCGCTAAAACTCATACTATACTGGAGCGTCACAGGGAAGGAATAAATCCCTGTGGCGTTCCAGTATTTCTTTGTAAATCTTTTGTGATTTTCTTGACAGGAAATTTTAGTATGATAAAATATGTACATAATAATTATAGAATTGGAAGTGCAAAATGAACCAGAAAAAACAACTATTAATGAACACAATAATAATCGCAGTAGGAAAACTAAGTACACAAGTAATCTCGTTTTTACTATTGCCACTATATACATCAAAATTAACTCCAGGAGAGTATGGAACATATGACTTTTTAGTTACATTATCTACATTTTTAGTTCCAATAATAACACTACTCATGGAAGAATCTATGTTTAGATTCTTAATAGATGCAGAAGATTTTAAAGCTAAAAAAAGAATAATAACAGCAACAATAGCTTATACCTTTGTTGGAACAGTCATTTTTTCTATATTGGCTGGAATTATAATGTCTGCCATTAATTATGAGTATACATGGGTATTTATACTATTTGTAATATCTAATATATTGATAGGACTAAGCAATGCACTTGCAAGAGGCATGGGAAAAATAAAACTCTACTCTTTTTCTAACTTCATTTTAGGTGCATCAACAATAGTATTAAATATTTTATTTATTGTAACATTTAAACTTGGAGTAAATGGACTTTTATGGTCAAATACAATTGCAAATACAGTAACTGCAATAATTGTGCTTATGATGTTACATCTACCACAATTTATTAGTAGAAAAGACTTAAACAAAAAGACATTAACAGAAATGGTAAGATATTCTGCACCATTAGTACCAAACAATTTATCTTGGATAGTTATAACACTATCTGATAGATTAATGCTTACATGGATGGCTGGAAGTGATGCAAATGGTATATATTCAATAGCAAATAAATTCCCTAATATTGTATATACTTGTTATGGATTTTTCTCAACTGCGTGGAAAGAATCTGCTGCTAAAATACTGAAAGAAGATAATAAAGTTCAATATTATAATAGCATATATAAAGACGTTAAATTCTTTTTAAAGGCAATAATCTTAGGATTAATTGCTATAATGCCTTTTGCTTTCCCAATATTAGTAGATCCAAGTTATAATGATGCATATATTTATATTCCTATTTTAACAATTTCTATATACTATACAAACATGTCAAACTTTTATGGAGGAATATTTACAGCATATAAAGATACAAAAATTATGGGGTCTACAACATTTGCAGCAGCCATTATAAACATCTTAATTAATTTATTATTTATAAATAAATTTGGAATATATGCGGCAACATTCTCTACATTAATATCAAATGTTATAGTATATGCATATAGAAGATACAAATTAAAGAAATATATCAAATTAAAAGAAAAATTCAATTATGTATTCTGGATATTACTTGCAATAACACTTGTATCGTATTACTTTAACAACATGATATCAAACATAATAGTATTTATAATCGTACTTGCATACTGCATATTTACCAATCAAAGATTTATAAAAGGAATATTAAATCCAATAATCTCTAGATTTAAAAAGTAAGGGGAAAAGATGTATACTATAGAAGAATACGACAAAGAAAAATCAAAAGTATTAAAATATGTTTTATATAAAAAAAGAACAAAACAAGAAATAAAAAATAAATTTTCGAGTTCTATAGAATCAGAAATGTTAAATGATATTATTGATGAACTTGAAGAAATAGGCTATATTAATGATAATGAATATATAAAAAGAAGCATAAATGATTTTATTAAATTAAATAATATGTCATTAAAAGAAGTAAGATACAAATTAATGGCAAAAGGAATTTCAAATGACTTAATAGATGATTATATGCAAGAAAATGAAGAAATGCTAGAAGATTATGAAATTGAATCAGCCAAAAAAATTATTATAAAAAAGCAAAATCAAATGGAAGAAGATGAACTTATTAAATATTTACTAAAAAAAGGCTATCAAACTAGTAATATAAGACAAGCAATAGAAAAAATGGATGAATAAAAGAAAGTGAGAAAAAATGCCCAATTTATTAACATTAGAAACAAATAGATATGCAATAAAAATAGATAATTTTGAAGGACCATTAGATTTATTATGCCATTTAATTGATAAAAATAAAATGAGCATAAATGATATTAATTTAACAGAAATTACTGACCAATATGTGGATTATATAAACAAAATGGAAGAGATGAACTTAGAAGTTACAAGTGAATTCATAATAATGGCTTCAACTCTTATTTATTTAAAATCTAAAAGCTTGCTTCCAAAAGAAGTTGATGACGAAGAAGAAATTTCTGAAGAAGAGCTTTTAAGAAGAATTATAGAATATAAAAGATATAAAGAAATAACAAAAACACTTAGAGAAATGTATGATAAAAATGCAGTTAGGTTTTACAAAGCACCTGATGAAATAAAACTCCCAAAACAAAAATTAGAGAGAAATTATGATAAACAAGAAATAATAGATTCATATGCAAATATTATTAGAATAAATAAAGAAAAAGTCAATGAAAATGCAGACAACATAGAAAAAATAGCAATTACAGATAAATACACAGTTGCAAGTAAGGTAAAAGAAATATTAAAACAACTTGTAAATAAGCCTAAATTTGTATTTAATAAAGTATTCTCACTTCAAAGATGTGAAAAAGAAGAATTGGTTACAGCATTTTCAGGACTATTAGAACTTTCGAGAAGAAATAAAGTAATAACAGAGCAAGAAAAATTATTTGGAGATATATCAGTAGAGAAAAACAATCATAAAATAATTTAATAAATGTTTAAATTGGTAAAATATGGGTAAAACTAATATCAAGTATTTAAAAGGAGCTTTAAATATATGATATTAGTTTTTTGTATTGTTGGAATTTTAGTTTTATTAGTTACATTAATTCTTATATCTAAACTAGAACTAAAGATAAACAGACTAGATATTAGTAATATAGATAAACACAAAAATAATGAAAAATTAAGCTTGCAAATTTCTTTATTAATAGGAAAGTTCAAATGGTTTAGAATAACTATCAATAAAGACAAACTTGCTAGGATTTATGTAAAAATAAAAGAAAAAGAAGCAACAATGGATTTAAACAAAGTAAAAAAAGATAT
>CALXJO010000074.1 GCA_944388645.1 uncultured Clostridia bacterium | reverse complement strand
TTATGTCCTCCAAATCCTAATGAGTTAGACATAACAGTATTTACTTTTGTTTTTCTAGGTTCATTTGGAACTATATCCAAATCGCATTCTTCATCAGGTACTTGGTAATTTATTGTTGGTGGTACTATTTGTTTTTCTATTGCTTTTACAGAAATTATTGCCTCAACAGCTCCAGCTGCTCCTAATAAATGTCCTGTATTTCCTTTAGTAGAGCTTACCATTACTTTACTTGCATAGTCTCCAAATGCATTTTTTACAGCTTTTGTTTCTGTTAAGTCATTTAAATGTGTAGATGTTCCATGTGCATTAATGTAGTCTATATCTTCTGGATTTAATCCTGCATCTTTCAATGCTCTAATCATTGCTTTTGCTCCACCTTCTCCTTCTGGTGATGGAGATGTTATGTGGTAAGCATCTGTTGTTGCGCCAAATCCTACAACTTCTGCATATATTTTTGCTCCTCTTTTTTTAGCATGTTCTAATTCTTCTAATACTAAAACACCTGCACCTTCTCCCATAACAAATCCGCTTCTTTCTTTGTCAAATGGGATGCTTGCTCTATTTTTATCTTCTGAATTAGAAAGTGCTTTCATATTTTCAAATCCAGCAATTCCTATACTACAAATTGAAGCCTCTGTTCCACCTGCTAATATTGCATCTTCTGTTCCATATTTTATTGTTTTATATGCTTCACCAATTGCATGTGTAGATGATGCACATGCTGTAACTATTGACATAGATTCTCCTTTAATTCCTAAGTCTATTGCTACATTTCCTGATGGCATATTTGTTATAGCCATTGGTATAAACATTGGTGATACTCTTCCATGACCTTTTGCATAATTTGTTTCACATTGCTCTTGAATTGTATTTAGTCCACCAATTCCAGTACTTATGTATATTCCAACTCTATCAAAATCTGTGTTTTCTGTGGTAATTCCACTATCTTTAAAAGCTTCTCTTGCAGCAACTATAGCAAATTGTGAAGATCTATCTAAACGTTTTGCTTGTTTTACTTCAAAATGGTCTAATGGATTGTAATTTTTAACCTCTGCTGCCATTTTTGTTTTAAAGCCTGTAGCATCGAATAAAGTAATTACATCAATTCCGCATTTTGTATCTTCTATTGATTTCCACATTTTCTCTACATCATTTCCTATTGGAGTAATTGCTCCTAAACCTGTAATAACAACTCTTCTTTCCATTTTATCTTCTCCTTTTTACATTAACATTCCGCCATCAACATTAATAACTTGGCCTGTAATATATGAACTATCATCTGAAGCTAAGAATTTTACAACATTTGCAACATCTTTAGCTGTTCCCATTCTTTTTAGAGGGATGCTCTTTGCAATGTTTTCTTTGATGTCATCTTTTAACACATCTGTCATACTTGTTTGTATAAATCCTGGTGCTACTGCATTTACTAATATATTTCTGCTTGCAACTTCTTTTGCTAAGCTTTTTGTAAATCCTATTATTCCAGCTTTAGATGCTGAATAATTTGTTTGTCCTGCATTTCCTGCAATACCAACTACTGAAGAAATATTAATTATTCTTCCTTGTCTTGCTTTCATCATATAAGAGATTGTATTTTTTGTCATATTAAATGTTCCAACTAAATTAACATTTATAACATCTTTAAAATCTTCTTCCTTCATACGCATTAGTAAATTATCTTTTGTGATTCCTGCATTGTTAACTAAAACATCAATTTGTCCAAAATTTTCGATAGTTTGCTTTACTAAGTTTTCACATTCATCAAAACTAGATACATCAGCTTTAACTGCTAAGCATTTTCTACCTAATTCCTCAATTTGCTTTTTTGTACTATCTAGGTCTTCATTTTCCTTTCTATAATTTAATGAAATGTCATACCCTTCTTTTGCAAGTGTTAGAGCAATTTCTTTTCCAATTCCTCTTGTTGCTCCTGTAATTAAAGCTACTTTACTCATTTGTAGTTTCCTCCTTTATAAATTTTATTGTATTTTCTAATGTATCAACATTATTGATATTTAATATATTTATTGGATTTGTAGTTTCTGCTTTTTTTACAAATCCAGATAAAGTCTTGCCTGGTCCTACTTCTATAAATATATCTACATTTTCTTGTAACATTGTATTAATAGATTTTGAAAATCTTACTGGACTAATTATGTGTTTTGCTAATATTTCTTTTATATCGTCATTTTCTGTATATTCTGTTCCATCTATATTTTTTACTACCTTTAAATTGCTTTTATTGAATTTTGTATTTTCTAATTCTTTACTTAGGGCTTTTGAAGCTTCTATTAGTTTTGTTGTATGGAATGGTCCAGATGTTTTTAAGACTCTTACTTTTCTTGCACCAGCTTCACTCATAAGTTCTGCTGCTTTTTTTACTGCTTCTTCTTCACCAGATATTACAACCTGACCATTGCAGTTAAAGTTTGCTGGAACTACAAAACCATCTGTTACCTTTTTACAAGTGTTTTCTACTGTTTCATCATCTAATCCAAGTACTGCAGCCATTTGCCAGTTACCTTCTGGTACTAAATTTTGCATGTACTCTCCTCTTTTTTGCACAAGTTTTACACCTTCATCAAAATCTAAAATACCACTATATATTAATGCTGAATATTCTCCTAAGCTTAGTCCTGCAGAAATTTCTGCTTTTATATTTTCTTTTTTTAGTATTTCTACTACTGCTAAGCTCATTGTTAAAATTGCAAGTTGTGTATATTTTGTTTGATTTAAAACATCTTCTGGTCCTTCAAAAGATATTTTTGCTATATCTACATTTGTTAACTCCTTAACTCTGTCATAAACTTTTTTTGCCTCATCATATTTATCATAAATGTCTTTTCCCATTCCTACTGCTTGTGAACCTTGCCCTGGAAATAAAAATCCAATTTTCATTCTAATCTCTCCTTAAATTATTAATTATTTGTTCTTCTATTTTATTGCAAATCTCAGCTATAACTTCTTGTGTATCTATATCTATGTTAAATTCTTTTTTTATAGATGTAGCAATATCTTTTATATCATCTGTAAAGTGCTCTTTTGATGTATTTATTCCAATTCCTACAACTAAATATTTTACATTTTCTCCAACCATTTTTGTCTCTGTTAATATTCCACCTAGTTTTTTATTATTGTGCATTACATCATTTGGAGATTTAATGTCTAGCCCAATATTGTATTTTTCTTTAAATGTTTCTACTATAATTTCAGCAATTTTTGTTGTTATTCCTGTAAGTTTAGAAATGTTACAATCTAATTGTACAAAAAAGGAAAATGCAATATTGTTTTCATTATCTGTATGCCAAATTCTACCATGTGTACCTTTGCCAGCTGTTTGTATATCTGCAATTACTATTGTGCCACTTGGTGCATTTTTGTTAATGAGTCTCCATACTTCACTTTGAGTGGAATCTATTGTTTTAAAGTGTAGTACATTTCTTGCTAAAACTTTCGTTCTCAGATTTTTCAATTTCATCTAAATTAGCCTGCCTTTTTATTTTATTTGTTGTAGTTCTTATTAATGGTTCTTCCGAAATAATAATTCCTCTTATTGCTTTATATGGAGGCATTGTTTTATTTATTTCTTTTATTTTTGAAGAAAGAACTTCTTTTATTTCTTCATCTGTTCCTTCAATTTTATAAACATCTTTAATAATTTCTTTATCTATTACTAATTTAACATTTATTTTTATATCATCTTTATCATCAGAAACTGGTCTTCCAAATATGAATGATTCATTAACTCCTTCTATTCTATTTACCAAGTTTTCCATTTCTTCTGGGAAGATGTTTTTACCATTTTTTAATACTATAACACTCTTCTTTCTTCCACAAATAAATATGTATCCTTCATCATCTATTTTTGCTAAGTCTCCTGTATAGAACCATCCGTTTCTTATTGCTTCTTTTGTTGCTTCATCATTTCCAAAGTAACCAAGCATTACATTTGGTCCTTTTACTAAAAGTTCTCCAATTCCATCTTTGTCTTTATCTGCAAGTTTTACTCTTACACTTGGAACAGGCTTGCCTATAGAGCCTAATCTATAATTTTCATTAGTTCCAACACCTACTATTGGAGATGTTTCTGTAAGTCCATATCCTTGTACTAAATTTATTCCAAGTAATCTATATTTTTGTTCTATAGTTCTATCTAATGCTGCTGCTCCACTTATGAAAAGACGTATATTTCCTCCTAACATGTCATGTATTTCTTTAAATACCTCTTTTCTTTCTTCCATTGTTTTATCTCTAAATAATTCTTCTTTTTCTAAAACATCATCTAGCTTTCCTTGTTTTTCTATTCCTTTTCTAATTATTTTAAAGATTCTTTCATATATTGCTGGAACACATGCCATAACTGAAACATGATATTCGCTTAAGTTTTCTACAATATGCCTTATTCCATCACAAAATACAGTTTGTGCTCCTCTATATAGAGAAAATAAGAAACCAACAGTACATTCAAATACGTGGTGTATTGGTAAAATTGATAGAAATACATCATTTGAATTTACATCTAATACTTTTGCTATATCCATTAAGTTTGAGCATATGTTTTTGTGTGATAATGCTACAACTTTAGATTGTGAAGTTGTTCCTGATGTAAATAGCATTATATTCATATCTTTATTTGAAATTTTGGCGTCTATAAATTCTCTATTGCCTTCTTTAATTAATTCTTTTCCTACTTCGATTAATTCTTTTTGTGAGTAGATTCCGTCTTCATGTTCTGCTAAATCCATTGAAATTAAATGTTTTAATTTTCCTACTCCTAGTAGCTTGATTTTCTTTAATTCTTCTTCATATTTTTTAGAATAAAAAATAGCTGTTACTCCAGATCTATCTATTAATGACTTAAGCTCGTTTTCTGGTAATGACTTGTCTAGTGGTACAACAATTCCTGTGCCACAAACTACAGATAAATAAGCAATCTCCCATTCAAATCTATTTTCTCCTATAACAGCGATTCTTTTTCCTTTTAGTCCCATATCTATAAGAGCTGTTCCTAAAGCATCTACCATGTCTCTTACTTCTCTATGGGTATATGTTATATATTCTCCCTTTTCTCCATCTTTTTTTCTTATTTTATATGCTACTTTATCTCCATACAATTCTTTTGTTTTATTAAGCATATCTTTAAAATCTGTTATCTCTATAAAATCATTGTTCTTATCTTCCATAAAATATTAAAGTTCCTCTCTAGTATTAATTTAAACATAAAAAAGACTGTGTTTAATAATTAAATACAGCTCTTTTGCCTATATATTTATATCACAAAATTTT
>CALXJO010000073.1 GCA_944388645.1 uncultured Clostridia bacterium | reverse complement strand
AATTTATTTACATTTATCATAAATATTATTTGCTCTATTATATCAATAACTGCATAAGCAATCAAAATTACTCCAAATACCATTATTAAAATGCTTGAATCTATTGCAATATAAACACCTGCAATTATTGTTATTATAGCCATAATCATTACTGCAATCCAAGAAGAAGAACTTAAACTTTTTAAATTTAACGCATATATTAGCTTCATTATGCCTGTATAAGCAATCCAAATTCCTATAATTACTCTTACAATTGTAGCAAATGCATTAGCATTGGCAAGCATTATAATTGAAATTACAATTGCTATTATTCCATAAATCAAATCATAATTAGAGAAGTTTGATTCTTTCCTTAGAATAATATAACTAATTATTTTTCCAATTCCTATTATCATAATAATTATTCCTAATATTAATGATAAAAGTGCAATTGTTTCATTTGGGTTAAATAAGATTATTAATCCTAAGATTCCAATTGCGATAGAAGTTAATATTGATGCTACACTTACTTTTTTAAAAAAATTTATCATATAGATACCTCCCCTATTTTTTGGTTGACTTAATTATATATCTATATGATATTTTTTTCAAATTATATTTCTCTCATTTGTTTTATCATCACATCTCCAAATATTGCATATCCTTGTGTTGGATCATTTACTAATACATTTGTGATTGCCCCTATAAATTTACCATTTTGCATTATAGGTGCACCACTCATACCTTGTATTATACCACCTGTTTTCTCAATTAGGCTTTCATCTGTAATTTTAATTAACATACTTTTATTGTCCTCATTATTAGAGATATAAATTTTTTCGATTTCTATTTTATATTCTTTTGGACCAGAATTATCTAATTGGCATAATATTGTTGCTTCTCCTTCTTGTATTTCTTCTCTAGTTGCTACTTCCATCTCCTTAGATGTATCAATTGATAGATATTTTGTGTTTTTTAATGTTCCATAAACTCCAAAATTAGTATTTTTATAAATATCTCCTATTTCATAACCATTATCTATAGTTCCTCGTATTTCTCCAGGCTTTCCTTTTTCACCTTTGTTTATAGATATAATATTTGCTGTAACTAGTTCTCCATTTGCTATTTCTACAATTTGCTCTGTATCTATATCTGTTATTCCATGTCCTAAAGACATAAACATATTTGTATCCGGTTCATAAAAAGTTAATGTTCCGGACTCCTGCTGCAGCATCTCTTACCCAAAGCCCTATTTTATATTCATTGTCCGATTTTACTGGAGTTATGCTTGTTTGCATTGTCTGATTATTTCTTACATATTTTATTGAGATTGCTTCTCCATTTGAGTTATTTACTTCTTCAATTAATTCATCAGTATTGCCAATTTCATTGTTGTTTACTTCTATTATTGTATCTCCCTGTTCTATACCAGAATTCTCATATGGTTTTTCTTTTGTGTTATTATCTGTGTCTATTTGTGACATTCCTACAACTAGAACTCCTTTTGTATAAAGCTTCATTCCTATACTACTTCCAATTGGTATAACTGTTGTTTTTGGTATTACATCTACACTAACATTTTTAATTTTTATATTTCCAAACAAATTTAGTTGTAAATTATTAGAACCTGTTGTACTTATTTTTTTATTATTAATATTACTTGCTGCTAACTCTGTTTCATAATCATCTAATGAGAGCCCTGCTGCAATTTTTAAGTTTAATTTTTCTCCTTCAAAAATAACTATATTTTCTGGAATTGCTTCTATTGAACTTATATACACAAATATGGATAATAATACCAAAATAGTAAGAATTTTTAAAATATTAGTAAAATATTTTTTTCTCATAATTTTCTCCTAATTGGTTAAAAATAAAATAAGACTAAGATTTTCTAAGTAGCAAAGCTACAAGAAAATCTAACTCTTTATAATTATATTCTAAGTAAAATCTCCTTTTTTCAAAGTTGATTTTACTAAGAATATAAAAAATAACAAATAAATTTTAAAAAAAATCTATTTGTTATTATATTATCCAATTATATAAGTTTTAAACTGGATTGAATTTTCAATTTTATTCAGCTGTACTATATTGGCTCATTATCCAGTTATAATAGTCAAATGCTTCCATAGTTTCTGGCTCTCCATAATCTACTCCATATGTTTCAACTCTTATACTTGTTATTACAGGTGGATTTACTGGCTTATCTACACCTTCACTTGCACTTTCATCTCTTGTAACAACCTCAACATTTGCAATAGAATTTACTACATCCATTCCTTCAATTACTTTTCCAAAGCCTGCGTATAAACCATCTATGTTTGCATCATCTGATGTCATTATAAAGAATTGAGAACCAGCTGAATTATAGCCTTGAGTTGTTAAAGATGCACTCATGCTACTATAATCAGACCTTGCCATTGCAATTACGCCTGTTTCTAATTTTAAATTGTTTTCTCTATAACCATTTGCTATAAATTCTCCTTCTATTGCATAAGCTTCAGTAGAAGATCCATCATCTTTTATATCACTTAAATTAGGAGTTCCTGTTCCATCTCCATTTGGGTCTCCACCTTGTATCATGAAATCTGGGATTGTTCTATGGAATGTTAATCCATCATAAAATCCACGATTTGCAAGTCGTATAAAATTTTTTACTGTATTTGGTGCTAAATCTGGATATAACTCAACTTTTATTGTACCAAAGTTTTCTACTTCTATTGTTGCAACAGGATTTTGAACTTCTTCTGTTGCTTTTTGAACATAATTATAACCTAATGCTCCTATTCCGACTAATGCCAAAATAATTAATAATATTAATAATACTTTTACAAACTTATTCATTTTTTTATCTCCTTGTTTAAATTTTTATATAATTTCATTATCAAATACAAACTGTTCTTGCATTCTTCTTAAAGATTGCTTAATTGTTCTTGCTCTAACTTCTCCGATTCCATCTACTTCATCAAGTTGTGGAATATCAGCAGCTAAGATGTGTTGGAATGATTTAAATGCTTTTACTAAATTATCTACTATGGTGCTTGGCATTCTTGGTATTTTGTTTAATACTCTGTAGCCTTTGGTATAAACTCCTACTTCATCATAATTATCAAAATCTTGATAGCCTAACAGTTTAGCTATTACTTGTGATTTCATAAGGTCTTCTCTAGATAATTTTTTTATTTGCTCTAATACGGCTTCTGGAGTTCTTTTTTTACTTGGAACAATATAGTCTTTTACCATTAGTAATTCCTCAGTTTCTAAGTCTCCAACTAATTCTTCTAATTGCATTTCCAAAAGTCTTCCATCTTCTCCAAGCTCGTAAATTGCTTTTTGAACTTCATCTGCAACATTCATTACCATTTCAGCTCTCTGTATTGCAACTATAACATTTTCTAGTGTTACTATATCATTAAATTCATATTCATTCAATAGATTTAATTTTCTATCAAATACTTTCATGTATTTTTCTACTGTTTGCAAAGCTTGGTTTGCTTTAGTTATTACTTTAGCTGTGTCTTCTAATACATATCTATCATAACCTTTAAAAATAGTAATAATGTTTCTTCTTTGCGATATGCTTATAACTAAATCTCCCGTTTGTTTTGCAGTACGCTCTGCAGTTCTATGCCTTGTTCCTGTTTCTACTGTTGTAATACTTGATGATGGAATAAGTTGTGTGTTTGCATATAAAATTTTCTTTAAATCGGCACTAATTATTATAGCTCCATCCATTTTTGCAAGCTCATATAGTCTTGCTGGAGAATAATCAACATCTAGATAAAATCCTCCATCGGCAATGTCCATTACTTCTTTTCCATCGCCAATTACAATTAGCCCTCCAGTTTTTGCTTTTAAAATATTTTCTAGTCCTTCTCTTATTGGTGTACCTGGAGCAATTGTCTTTAAAACTTCAATAATTTCATTGTTTGTATTTGCCAATTTGCCATTCCTCCTAACATATTTTGTATTTACCTAATATGTATTATCTTAATCCTATTTTCTTCATGGCTTCATTAATTGTCCTGACTCCTATTATATCTATTTTGTAATTTTCTTTCAATAGTTTTTTATTACTTTCTGGAATTAAACATGTTCTAAATCCCATTTTTTCCGCTTCTTTTATTCTTTTATCTATCATATTTACGGCTCTAATCTCGCCTGTTAGACCAACTTCACCTATTGCTACTAAATCTTTTGAAATTGCAAAATTTCTAAAACTAGATGCAACAACAAGCACTGTTCCTAAGTCGACCGCTGGTTCTACTAGTCTTATTCCACTTACTACATTTAAATATACATCTTGCGCTCCTAGTGGAATTCCAGACTTTTTCTCTAATACTGCAATAAGCATTGTTAGCCTGTTATAATCTATACCATTTGCAGCTCTTCTTGGTAGCCCATATACAGATGGTGTTGTTAATGCTTGAAGCTCAATTAATAGTGGTCTTGTTCCTTCCATACTTGCTACAATTATTGAACCTGGTGGGTTATCTTCTCTTTCTGAAATTAATATTTGTGAAGGATTTTTTATTTCGACCATTCCCTCATTTCTCATTTCAAACATTCCAATTTCATTTGTTGAACCAAATCTATTTTTTACAGACCTTAATACTCTATAAGAAAAATATCTTTCTCCTTCTAGATAAAGAACTGTATCTACCATATGTTCTAACACTCTTGGTCCTGCTATGTTTCCATCTTTTGTAACATGACCAATTATTATTGTTGTTATTTGATGGCCTTTACAAATTCTCATTATTCTTGCTGTAATTTCTCTTACCTGGCTTACTGTTCCTGCAGCTGATGTAATTTCTTCTGAATACATGGTTTGTATTGAATCTATTATTACAAGTTTTGGATTCATAGCTAAAATTGTTTCTTCTATTACATCAATATCAGTTTCTCCTAAAAACATAATATTATTATTTTTTATGCCTAATCTATCTGCTCTTATTTTAACTTGCTCTGCTGATTCCTCTCCTGAAACATATAAAACTTTGCCTCCACCTGTAATTTTGTCACAAAGTTCTAATATTAAAGTAGATTTTCCAATTCCTGGCTCTCCTCCAATTAAAACAAGTGAGCCTGAAACTAAGCCTCCACCTAAAACTCTATTTAGTTCACCAATTCCTGTATCTATTCTTGTCTCTCTTTTGCCTACAACCTCATCTAGCACTTGTGGACTTGCTTTTTCTTTTACAGTTTTTCCAGATGCATTATTTTTGCTTTCTACAACTTTTTGCTCAAAAAAAGTATTCCAGCTATTACATGCTGGGCACTTTCCAAGCCATTTTGGTGACTCGTATCCACATTCATTACA
>CALXJO010000072.1 GCA_944388645.1 uncultured Clostridia bacterium | reverse complement strand
ATGGAAAAAAACGAAGATGTAAAAGAAGCAGTAATAGAAGTACGAAAATTAAGTCAAGATGAACAGTTACAAAGGGAAGCAGAATTAAGAGAAAAAGCAATAATGGACGAAAAGGCAATATATCAAGCTGGTTTAGATAATGGAAAAGAAGAAGGAGAAAAATTAGGACGTAAAAAAGGCCGTGTTGAAACAATGAAAGAAGTTGCAAAAAAACTTCTAAAACAAAATATGAATATTGAAAATGTAGCAGAAATAACAGGGCTAACAATAGAAGAAATTGAAAAATTAAGATAGTTCAAAAATAAATCATAATAGAAGATATATAAAATAAAAGTAAAACTGCCATAATATAGTGGCGGTTTTAAATTCTCTTGTTATATATAATTCCAATATAACAGGAGTTATTTTTATGCTATTTAAAACTGTAATAATTTTCACAAAAAATTCACAAATAAATTAGCAATCTCTATTGACTTTTGCTAACTTAAGATGTATTATATACACAGTTTAGCACTCGGAGATACATAGTGCTAAAAAGAGGTGTAATATGTTGGATGATAGAAAGAAAAAAATATTACAAGCAATAGTAGAAGAATATATAGAAACAGCAGAGCCAGTTAGTTCAAAAGCATTAGTAGAAAAAAGAAATATCAATTATAGTAGTGCAACTATTAGGAACGATATGGCAGAGCTAGAAAAAATAGGTTTGCTAGACAAACCTCACACATCTGCGGGCAGAATACCATCTGCACAAGGGTATAGATACTATGTAGACAAACTAATAAATTCAAATGATATAAGCATGAAAGAAATAAAATATATTCAAAGTCAGCTAGAAACAAAAGTAAACCAAATAGAAGATTTAACTAAAATTGCAACAACAACACTATCAGAAATTACGCATTATACTTCAGTAGGAATTGGTCCAAAAGCATCTGAGCAAAATATACAAGAAGTAAAATTCATTTTACTTGGATCAAGGTTATTAATGGCAATAATTTTAACAGAAACTGGATTAATAAAAGAAACTATAATAAAATTTAATGAAGATATAACACAAGAACAAGTAGATACAATCACATATTTATTTAACAATAAACTTCATGGAAAGCCATTAACACAAATAGATAAACCAATGGAAGAATACATGCATTCAGAGATGAGTAACATCTTAAATGTAATAAAACCAATACTAGAGCAAATAAATAAAGCTATAAACGAAGATGTACCAGTTTATATGGAAGGAGCAGATAAATCTTTTGAACTTCCAGAATTTAAAAGTCTAGATATAGCAAAAAGTTTTGTAAACATATTAGATACAGATAAAACAAAACAGATGATAGATATACTAAATAGTAGCAATAATGAAGATGAAATAAATGTTTACATAGGTGATGAAAATGTTGATAAATCTTTAAAAGATTTTAGTATAGTTACATTTAAACACAAAGAAAAAGGCAAAGACCTAGGAACAATAGCAATAATAGGTCCAACAAGAATGGATTATTCTAAGGTTATATCAGCAATGAAGTATATAAGTAAACAATTAAATAAAGATAAATTATTAGAAAGTGGAGAGGACGATGAAGATGGAAAAAAGAAATGAAGAAGAATTACAAGAAGAACAAAAAACAGAGCAATTAGACGAAAAAGAAGAACCTCACAATAAAGAAAAAGAACTAAATGAAGAAATTTCAAAATTAAAAGATGAATTAGAAGATGTAAAAGATAGACATACAAGACTTATAGCAGAATTTGATAACTTAAAGAAAAGAAGTGCAAAAGAAAGAGAAGGACTTTATAATTCAATAATAGCAGATATTATAACAGCATTATTACCAGTACTAGATAATCTAGAAAAAGCAGCAGAAGCAAGTACTCAAGATGAAGAATATAAAAAAGGTATAGAGCTTGTACTAAAACAATTTAAAGATGTACTTGAAGCAAATGGAGTAAAAGAAATAGAAGCAGAAGGAAAACCTTTTGATCCAGAACTACATGAAGCAGTAAGTACAATCCAAGATGAAAATCTAGGAGAAAAAATTGTTGCAAAAGAATATAGAAAAGGCTACACAATAGGAACTAAAGTAATAAGACATTCAATGGTAGTTGTAGCAAATTAAATTAGTTTTTACTTTTAAACAATATAGTTTGTTTAAGTTTATATATAACATAAGAAAACAATAAATTGGTTAAAATATAGCCAAGACATAATTAAATAAATAAAATAGGAGGAATTTAAAAATGGGAAAGATTATAGGAATTGACTTAGGAACAACAAATTCATGTGTTGCAGTTATGGAAGGTGGAGAGCCAGTTGTAATTCCAAATGCAGAAGGAAATAGAACAACTCCATCAGTAGTTGCATTTTCAAAGAATGGAGAAAGATTAGTAGGACAAATAGCTAAACGTCAAGCTGTTACAAACCCAGAAAATACAGTTATATCAATAAAAAGAAAAATGGGAACAGCAGAGAAAGTAAAAATAGATGGAGAGGAATTCTCACCACAAGAGATTTCTGCAATGATATTACAAAAATTAAAAACAGATGCAGAAAATTATTTAGGACAAAAAGTTACACAAGCTGTTATTACAGTTCCAGCATATTTTAGTGATAGCCAAAGACAAGCAACAAAAGATGCAGGAAAAATAGCAGGACTTGAAGTTTTAAGAATTATAAACGAACCAACAGCAGCAGCCTTAGCATTTGGTATGGATAAAGAAGACCAAGACCAAAAAATAATGGTATATGACTTAGGTGGAGGTACATTCGATGTATCTATACTAGATATAGGTGATGGAGTATTCGAAGTTTTAGCTACAAATGGTAATACACACTTAGGAGGAGACGACTTCGACCAAAGAATTATAGATTATTTAATATCAGAATTCAAAAAATCAAATGGAATAGATTTATCTACAGATAAAATGGCAATGCAACGTCTAAAAGAAGCAGCTGAAAAAGCTAAAATAGAATTATCTGGAATGCAACAAACACAAATTAACTTACCATTTATTACAGCAGATGCACAAGGACCAAAACACTTAGATGTAACATTATCAAGAGCAAAATTTGAAGAATTAATAAGAGACCTAGTAGATAGCACAAGAATTCCAGTAGAGCAAGCTATGAAAGATGCTGGAGTAACAGCTGCAGACATACACAAAGTATTATTAGTTGGTGGTTCAACAAGAGTACCTTGTGTTCAAGAAGAAGTAAAGAAAATAACAGGAAAAGATCCAGATAAAGGAATAAACCCAGATGAATGTGTTGCAATTGGTGCTTCAATTCAAGGTGGTGTTTTATCAGGAGATGTAAAAGACCTAGTATTACTAGATGTTACACCACTTTCATTAGGAATTGAAACATATGGTGGAGTATTTACAAAATTAATTGAAAGAAACACAACAATACCAACTAAAAAATCACAAATATTCTCAACAGCAGCAGATGGTCAAACATCAGTTGAAGTACATGTTCTTCAAGGAGAGCGTGATATGGCAGCTTATAACAAGACATTAGGAAAATTCCAATTAACAGGAATTCCTGCAGCTCCTCGTGGAGTACCACAAATAGAAGTTACATTTGATATAGATGCAAACGGTATAGTTCACGTTTCTGCAAAAGATATGGCTACAGGAAATGAGCAAAAAGTTTCAATAACAGCTTCAACAAATCTATCAGATGAAGATATAGAAAAAGCTGTAAAAGATGCAGAAGCACATGCTGCAGAAGACAAAAAGAAGAAAGACGAAATTGAAGCAAGAAATGAAGCAGAAAGCTTAACATACAATTGTGAAAAAACACTTGAAGAATTAGGAGACAAAATAAACGGAGAAGAAAAAGCAAAAGTTACAACAGAAATAGACAATGTAAAGAAAGCATTAGAAGGTTCTGATATAGACAAAATAAAAGAAGCAACAGAAAGCTTAAAGAAAGTATTTTACTCAATGTCTGAAAAACTTTACTCACAAGCAAATCCAAATGCAGGAGCAAACCCAGGAACAAATGCAGGAGCTGAAGGACCAAAAACAGACGCAGAAGGAAATGTATATAATACAGATTACAAAGTAGAAGACGACAAAAAAGATAACAACTAAAAATTTCGCCCAATAGGGACGCCCCTTTTTGGGCGAAATTAAATAAAGCAAAATTATATGGAGGAAAAAATGTCTGAAAAAAGAGATTATTATGAGGTCCTTGGTGTAAGTAAAAATGCTACTGATGAAGAGCTAAAAAAGGCATATAGAAGGCTTGCAAAAAAATACCATCCTGATGCAAATCCAGACAATAAAGAAGAAGCAGAGGCAAAGTTTAAAGAAGTAAATGAAGCTTATGAAGTTTTATCTGATTCACAAAAAAGAAAAATGTATGACCAATTTGGAACAGCTGACCCACAAGGTTTCAATGGAGCAGGTGGACCTTTTGGAGGACAGGGAGGATATTATTCATATACAACTTCTGGATTTGATGGCTTTGGAGATATATTTGGAGATTTAGGAGACTTATTTGGTTTTGGAACTGGAAGATCATCATCTAAACAAGCAAATGCTCCAACCAAAGGTGCAGACTTAAGATATAGTGTAGATTTAAGCTTTGAAGAAGCATATGCAGGAGTAAGTAAAGAAATAAACATAACACGAAACGAGAAATGTCCCACATGTTCTGGAACAGGAGCAAAACCAGGAACACACCCTGAAACATGCTCTGTATGTGGCGGTAAAGGAACTGTAACCAAAATGCAGACTACATTATTAGGACAAATGAGAGTTCAAAGCACTTGTTCAAATTGCCATGGAACAGGAAAAGTAATAAAAGAAGTTTGTGATACATGTTATGGAAAAGGAACTGTTAGAAAACAAGCAAGAATAAATGTTAAGATTCCAGCTGGAATAGATAATGACCAAACTGTTGTGCTAAGAGGAGAAGGAGAGCCAGGCAAAAATGGTGGAGCAAATGGTAACATATACATAACTGTAAGGTTAAAGAAACACAGCATATTTACAAGACAAAATGATAATGTATATTGTGATATACCAATTACTTTTACACAGGCAACACTTGGAGCAGATATAGAAGTTCCTTTAATTGATGGAACAAAAGTAAGCTATAAAATTCCAGAAGGTACACAACCTGGAACAAAATTTACAATAAGAGATAAAGGTTTTCCGAATATTAATTCAGGAAATAGAGGTAATTTGATATTTACCGTACAAGTACAAGTTCCAAAAAGATTATCAAAAGAGCAGAGAGAAATTCTAGTAGAACTTGCTAAAACAATGAATGAACAACCACCTGTAAAAAAACGAGGAATATTTGGATAATATAAATAAAATAGTACTTAAATATTAGAAGTTTCTAATATAAATAAATTGCGAAATTTTAAAGTTCTAGAAAATAAATAAATATAAAAAGCATAAAAAATATTTTTCTCCCAAC